>JAEZKS010000123.1 GCA_023436075.1 Methanobacteriota archaeon | reverse complement strand
ACACTAATAAGGCCACGAAGAGCACGAAAGCACCAACGCCAGCATGGTAACTTCGTTGTTGCGTAAGCGATTGACAAGTCGCCAGTTTTAACAGGTCGATGCGAACGGGCGCCATCGTTGGTGTTTTAGTGACCTTCGTGGCCTTATTAGTGTTTTAAACTTGGAGGCGTTCGTGACTTTAGTGATTTTATATTCGTGGCTTTCGTGCCGTTAGAGACTTTAACCGTGACTTTAGAGAATTTAGTGACCTTAGTGGAAATTAAAAAAACGTTTAGTGTTTTCGTGTTAAAACGACCGGAAGAGTGTTGAAACGATAATAACAAAGAGTTATAATGGCTCGCGCTTATTTTATGCATGGAGCAGATGATGGCGGAAACGATCAAGACCCGGCCCTTAGGTAAGACAGGCGTAAGCGTATCGCAGGTCGGCCTCGGTGGCGAGGGCGTGTTGCGCACCTTCGGCAAGTCTACTGCGGCCAAGGCGGTGATCGACGAAGCGGTCCGGAACGGCATCACTTATTTTGATTCTGCCAGGGCTTACGCAGGCAGCGAAGGATATTACGGCGCTTACTGGCCTTATCACCAGGATGCCCGTGCCCAGGTATTCCAGACGAGCAAATCCGCATCACGTGACCGTGAAAGAGCCATCGACGACTTGGAGGCCACGCTACGGACAATGGGCACCGATCACCTCGACCTCTGGCAGATACATGATATGCGCACCCGTGACGACATAGAGGCCATCGAGCGAGAGGGCGGCGCGCTGGAAGTGTTCGTGCAGGCGAAGGAGGAAGGCTACGTAAAACATATCGGTGTCACAGGACACTACGACCCGGAAATTCTCACGTACGCCGTCGAACACTGGCCCGTCGACACTGTGCTCATGCCGGTCAACCCGGTCGAAGGCGCCATCGGAGGCTTTCTGGATACGACGCTCCCGGCAGCCCGCCGGAAAGGCATCGGCGTGATTGGTATGAAAGTCCTGGGCGCATCGAACTATATCTATAGTGAGCTGGACATCACGCCCGAAAGGCTGATCAGATATGCGTTGTCCCAGCCCGTCTCGGTGGCCATAGTGGGCTGCTCAACACCTGAAGAAGTGCGGACGCTGGCCGATGTCGGCCGCACGTTTACACCCATGAGCGCGCAGGAGCAGCAGAAGCTGATCTCCACGTTCAAGCCCTTCGCGAAACAGCTCGCCTACTATCGCGGCGACCTGTAGGAGACTGCGACAGACTCACGGTAAAATGATATAGCTTCGCCGGCAATATTTTTTCTCATGACCGAAAAGGAACGGGAAAAGAAAGAGGAAGAAAAGAAGAAGCGTCGGAAGAAAGGCGTCGAAAACCTGGCCCCGGCGGAAGAGCCGGTGAAAGGCCCGACAGGCGAAGACATCTACCGGGTGAACCGTTAACACGACTTCATTTTCTGATCAATAGTGAGCTGGCCATGCTGACCAGACATAGTGCTCCTGCGATCAGCGCGACCAGACTGGCTGCCTGCGCCATGACGTTAGCAGGGGCGCTGATCACTTCGCCCCGGATCTCGAAGTACAGCAGGATGCTGACCATCGAAACACCCAACGTGTTCCCGAAGTTTCGCACAGTGGCCAGTGTGCTCGATGCAATTCCGCTTTTCTCCAGTGGTAGCGCGCCCATCACCTCGCTGTTGTTGGGACTGTTGAAGAGGCCACCCCCGATACCGAACAGCGCGAGGCACGCGATAAGGATTGGCAGCGATAGCATCGTGGCTGTGAGACTCATGGCCAGCAAAGCTATGGCCGTCACCAGCATTCCGAAGGAGCTGTGATAATGGGATTTGAAACGGTCGTAGATCCATCCGCTTAACGGTGAAACTACTGCTATCATGAACGGGATGACCAGCATGACCTGCCCGGCCTTGAAATAGTCCTGAAGTCCGAGAGAGTTCACGAGATAGAACGGCAGGGAGAGCGTCAGCATGGAAGTGGCAAGATAGCAGAACAGGGTGCTCCCGTTGGCAAAGGAGAACCGTTTGACCCGGAAGGCAGAAAGGTCGACGATCGGGTCCCTGCACCTCGATTCGATCAGAAAGAATCCTGCCACTGCGGCTGCGACGATAAGGCCGCAGACGATCTTGAACGGTGAGATCGTCAGGTCATTCGCCATGCTGCCCAGCAGGACCATCAGCGAAACGATGGCCGTGACCAGCAGGGCACCGCCTCGCCAGTCCATGTGCTGATCATCGACTATAATTTCACCGATCTTCAGGTACTTCAGCGCGAACGCTATCAGCGCGATGCCGATTGGGACGTTGATCAGGAAGATGTAAGGCCAGCCGGCGACCCTGATGATAAAACCGCCCACTGCCGGGCCGGTGATTGCGCCGATTGCCACGATCGAGCCCAGCAGGCCGAGCGCGCGGCCACGTTCGTCATTCGGAAAAGCCATCACCAGGATAGCATTGTTGATCGAGAAGACTAGCGAAGCGCCGATGCCCTGCAGCACGCGGAAAAAGATCAGCGCGCCGATGCCAGGGGCCAGGCCGCAGGCCAGCGAGCTCGCGGTGAACAGGGCGATGCCTGCAATGAACAACCGCGTCTTGCCAGTGCGCTCGGACAGCCTGCCGAAGATCAGCAGCAGGCTGGTGTTGGCGATAAGATATGCAGTGATCACCCACTGCGTCTGGGCCAGGTCTGCCCCGAAGTCGTCGGTGATCTTGTGCAGGCCCAGGTAGACTACGTTGGCATCCAGCACGCTCATGAAGACCGCCGTGAGAACAATGACCAGGATGACGTAGCGATTTTTGAACTGCTGTCCTGTGGGCATGGCCGGTCCCTGCCGGCGCGCTGGCTCACTCATACAGTCACCTGCAATAAAAAGAAGCGACCCGGGCTTATTTACCTGTGGCGTCGAACGGCTTGATCACCGCCAGGCGCTCCGGGACATCGTCACTGAACCAGGATCCCTTTCGTTGCCAGATCAGCCTTTTTAAGCACATTCGCTAATTTCACATCAAGGGATCGGGCAACTTCCGTAACCTCTGGATCGCCGAACTGACCGAAGAGAGAGGAAGGCAGGTCATATTCGACTTGCGTCGAGCCATCTTCAGTCTCATAGACGAATATTCGCAGAGGCGCATAGAGCCCCGCCCGGAGGTCATGGCGTGTCATCTCGACCGCTATCAGTGGGTTTCCGATAACGTATTGCTTCGCTTTTTTCGGAGCCTCATAAAGGTTCAAGAGTCTTCCGTGGTCCCAGATGGTGAAAATCATCAGGCCCGGTTCTCCGGCCGCTTTCTCGATACGTTCCCTCACCTTACCAGGAGCGGTTTCAATGCCTTCATAAAGAGAGTCGTCAAATCTGCCGAGAGATGCTTCGAGGTTCCGGGTGTATCGATCAAAATCAAGGCTCATTTTCAGCGACTCATGACGTAGTTCTATTGTCTGTCCCATTTCAGCCTCCACTGATGGCAGTTTCTAACTATGCAGAGCTTGCTCTTCCAGAGATCGATTTCACCTGTTCGCAATCTTTAGGGTCTAAAAATACGGAGACATAATGCTCTGTGTTATAAATTGCAATTCCGCCACCTATGCGAGACAAAAATCACGCACGTTAGCCCGACAGGATATCCCGCATCGCTGCTCGATTCGTCGGCATTCTTTTTGCCCGCGCGCTACGAAGATTTTCCTACGAGTCATGACGCGACCATCGCGTCAGGCGCAGGCAGGTAGAGCCAGGATGGTAAAGCTGGGACTGAAGCTTGGGCCGGAGGAATACCCGCCGGTCGATTTGCTGGAATACGCCGTCATCGCCGAGGATGCGGGATTCGAGGCTATAGACGTGAGCGATCACTTTCACCCATGGTCCGAGGAGGGAAACGCCTGCTTCACCTGGACATGGCTTGGCGCGGCGGCCTCACGGACAAGCCGTATCATGCTGGGATCAGGCGTGACATGCCCGATCCTCCGCTACCATCCCTCAGTCATCGCGCAGGCAGCGGCGACGCTGGACAATTTTGCTCCCGGTCGGACATATCTCGGAGTTGGCACAGGAGAGGCGCTGAACGAGTACGCGGCGACCGGCGTATGGCCTGACTACGACGAGCGGCAGTTGATGTTACAGGAAGCCATCGAGCTGATACGGGAACTATGGACAGGGGACCAGATCACGTTCGACGGCGCCTACTACACGACGAGAAAAGCCCGGCTGTATACGCCGCCTAAAAGCCGGATTCCTATAATTATATCGTCGCTCGTGCCCGGTAGCTCGTCTTTCGCCGGGACGAACGGCGATGGCCTGTTCACGGTCGGAGGACAGCCGATGGCGACGTACCGACAGATCATCGACAACTTCGAGCAAGGCGCAACCGATGCCGGCAAAGACGCGGCAAACATGCCCAGGTTCATCGAGCTGAATGTGGCGTATACGAAAGACAAAAAGAATGCATCGGCCGAGTTCCGGAAGTACTGGGCCGGCTCGTTCGTGCCCGCGCTCTTCAGCCAGAACATCTACACGCCGGCCATGTCCGAAGCGAACGGAGCCGTTGTCGGCGATGACATGGTGATGAAGATGGCGTGTATCTCAGACGACCCTCAGGAACACCTCAGGTACGTGCAGGAGTACATCGATACGGGATTTACGCATTTCTTCTTCCACACAGCGGGTCCGGAGCAGGCCCGGTTCATCCGTGACTACGCGAAGGACGTGCTGCCGCTGATCAGAAAAAAGAACGCGCAGGTCTGCGCTCCGGCTCGTTAGTTTCAGGGAGGAAACTAATTAAACGAACGTGCCTATCTGTCGATTGACGTGTGACCGCGATGGACGACGAGCGACAGTGGCCGAAGCCCCTGATGCCGGTCGACGATGACACAGGACTGGCCATATATCACGAGACCGGATTACTTGACCCGGCGCTGCGCCACAATGACAAGATCGAGCTGGTGATCAATTTGCCCGAGAACAAAATGCCCGGTAAAAAGCTGGAGAAAGCGACCTTCGGAGCCGGATGCTTCTGGCACGTCGAAGATGCGTTCATGAACGTGCCCGGAGTCGTCTCTACCGAAGTTGGCTTCGAGGGAGGCCACACGGAAAACCCATCCTACAAGGACGTCTGCACCCATACGACCGGCCACGCCGAGGTGACCGAGGTGACTTACGACCCCTCGAAAGCCAGCTACGATGACCTGCTGAACGTGTTCTGGAACATCCACGATCCGACGACTCCGCACCGACAGGGCCCCGACGTCGGCGCCCAGTACAGGTCAGTGATCTTCTTCCACAACAAAGAACAGGAAGAAGCGGCTAAGGCGTCAAAAGAGGCAATGGAAAAGAGCGGCAAGTTCCACAGGCCGATCGTCACCCAGATCGTGCCGGCGCAGAAGTTCTGGCGGGCGGAAGAGTACCACCAGAAATATTTCCAGAAGACCGGACAGCGGGCCTGTGGCATTTAATCATGGGCGGCGTTCGCGCGCGCGAGCGAGCTGCCGGCGCGCTTGTCGGAAGTTGTTGTTTTGTCAATGCGTTGCGGTAACAGGGCGAAGTTTTAGGCCGCAGCGAGCGCAGGCTTCGCCACGCAGCGAACGCAGCAACTTTCAGATTTTACTCTTATCTTTAACCGCAATCGCAGGATGACATGTTCGTCCTCCCTGGCTCCCCTGCTCCTGGACTCCTTTCTTAAAAATCGTACTCATCGGCTCCTTTTTCTCCTGTGCTCTACCTCTACTCCGTTAGCCTCCTAGTCTCCCGTCGCGAGCTAAGGAGTTACACGGAGCTCAGGTAGAGCAGAGGAGATAGAAGGAGCTGGGGAGTGCTGTTTTAATAAAGGAGCCACGGAGATCCAGAGCCAGGGAGACGTTTTAAACGCTTTCCACTATTATTAGTCGAAAGCCTTGACCATGATAGCACGCACGTAACCAGGCAGGGCGCCCAGGTTTGGCCAACACAAGCCTGACACGCTAAAGCTCGTCGTACTTCTTATTTGAGCCACGAGCCTTCTCCACCGGATACTTGCGCTCGTTCTCTTCCATCTTTTCGAAGAACTCTTTCGTCAGGTCGATATCGTAAAGCTGCGCAAACCGCAGTAATGCGAAGAGCACATCAGCCACCTCGGCGCCGATCTTCTCTCGCGGCCCTGGCGCCTCGAACATGCGCCGCATCTCTTCCGGGCTCTTGAACCGGAACAGCTCCAGCAGCTCGGCCGACTCGATGGTAATGCTCATGGCCAGCTCCTTGGCATCGTGGAACTGGTCCCAGTCCCGGGCCTCGCAATATGCCCGGACGACTGTCTTAAGCTCTTCGACCGTAGTACGATTGTCGTTGTGCATGTAAAATCATCAGTCTTTTTTAGTTTTCTGGCCACTGCCGACGAACCCGCCTTCCCTGATCCGGCCGGCAAGCTGGTATATGGCCACCTTGACCGCGTCTTTTCGGGTGCTGATGCCCAGCTCATTCTGGATCGCTTCGATACATTTCATCGTGTAGTCATCGAAGACAAACTCGCACCTCGTGCCTTCGGCTTTTTCGGCTTTTTTCGACATTTGACTCCCCATTATCTTTCTGCCCGTCGCTACGGAATTTCTACGGTTATAATACGGAAGGGAAGCCTTAAATATTTTTACGTATATATAACGTACGTATTCCTGATATTATCCCGTCACAGGCTTAAATCGTGGGATATACCGAGTGGACAAATCTGGGGGAAACATGATCGCTATCAACGAGAGCAAGGCAGTCAAAGCTGAAGGGTATCGGGTTTCGCAGAAGGGTGAATCGCTCACTGTCACCCTGTCCAGCTCGTTCCAGCCCAATGGAATGAACTGGCGAGGCGGAGACGAGATAAGCGAGATGTATGCCGAGGACGTGGTCGTAGACGGCGAACGCTACGACGTCGTCCTGATCATGCGGCGCCGCATGGCCGGCAGCGACGGCAAGCGTCGGAAACACGTCGGGTAACGGGGTCGGAAAATTGTCGCTCAAATTTCGCCTCTGGGCCGCTTACCAGGCGTTCTTCCACGGCCGCTACCTCGTCGACCATCCGATCTACGTGCAGGTCGTGGTGCCTGACGACTGCCAGTTCACCGAGGAAGAAATCCTGAAAGTCCGCGAAGGATTGCATGAGGAGATGTTCCGGATCATCAACGAGGTCAATAGCAATGACCCCTCGTGAAAACACATCGATCTTTTACAGGGAAATCGGCCTGGCGATCGCTCATGCCAGGAGGTAGCCGAGGTGCCGGAAGACCATGCTAACTTCAGCGTGGCGATAGTCGACGATGAACCACACCTGCTGACGATGTACCAGCAACTCCTCAAGCGCCGGGAGATACCGGTCTCTTTTGTCGCAAACGGCGGGCATGCCGCGCTGGAGAAGTTTCGGAAAGCGAAACCCCGGCCATCGATCGTGATCATCGACTACCGGATGCCTGATATGAACGGCATCGAGCTGATGGGAGAGATATTACGGATGGCTCCTGGAACGAAGATCATCTTCATCAGTGCGGATGAGAGCGTCAGGTGGGAAACTCTGAGAAATGGGGCAAGCGCATTTTTGAGGAAGCCTGTAGGGATAAAAGAGATCACCGAGAGCATAAACATCGTGAACAGGCATTGACAGATAGTTGTCGAATATCGTGCCGAAAATGATCGGTGATCGGGATCTTTTTTCAAAAACTTGAAGGTGACGTTCGTATATGCGATCCTATATATCACTTCTTTCGAGAGCACGGCATATGATGCCGGAAAGGGAGCCAAGAATAGACATCATCGGCATGATACCGTGGGGCACGCATTTTTGTGCATTCTATAAGACGGGGGATAACCTCGCCGCTATCCTGTTGCCCTACATTGAGGCATACTGAGAAATAACGAGTTTTGCATGTGTCACCTCCGAGCCTCTTGGCGCAGACGAGTTTAAGACCAGGATGGCTGCCGGCATGCCGGGCTTTGAGGAATATGTCAAACGCAGAGTCGCCATTGAGGATGATGGCACGGGAGTTCCGGACACGCTTAAGGATAAGCTGTTCAACTGACCCCAGCGGGGAGAGATAACCGCCAGCGGTAAAGGCCCGGGGTTATATCTGGCCAGGTCGCTGGTCGACGATCTCCACGGCCTGGTCCGGATCGAAGACCGCATCAGCGGCGATCACACCAGAGGCGCCCGGTTTGTGGTCGTATTGCCGGCTGCCGGAAAATAGCACCGTAGTGAAATAATGGGGCCGCCCGAATTTGAATCGGGGTCTCAAGACCCCCAGTCTTGAAGGATGGACCAGTCTACCCTACGGCCCCGTAGAATGTAGAACGTACTGTAGAAGCGCCTTGCACGTATATATTATTTGTGATTGCACAGCGGTCACAAAGGACATGAAATGCATAGATATCGCAAGAAAATAGCAAGAACCGGCGCATGACATAGGCCTTTTCATGCATTAGAGGATGAAAAACAGGCCGGGAAATCGTCTCATGCCCTGCGTGGGCGTATATAAGAGAACCGGAGGCCCGGTCACTCATGCGCGCGCGTGACCGAGCCGCAGGGCTCTCTTGTTGAAGCCGCAGGGCTCTCTTGTCGGATGTTGTTGTTTTGCCAATGCGTCGTGGTACCAGAGCAAAGTTTTAGGCCGCAGCGAGCGCAGACTTCGCCACGCAGCGAACTCGGTTGATGATAAATGGGTTTTTCAAGTGAGGGCTATGAAAATTGGCCCTGTTTCGGCATGCGTGGTACTAAATGCTCGCAGAGATCGCAGAGGAGGCGCAGAGTACGCAGAGACGAATGATTTTCGTGGATCCCAGCAACTTTCAGATTTTACTATCACTTTAACCGCAATCGCAGGATGACACGTTCGTCCTCCCTGGCTC
>JAEZKS010000095.1 GCA_023436075.1 Methanobacteriota archaeon | reverse complement strand
AACCTGTAGCTCCAAGTGTCCGGCTTTCCGGCGGAAGCTCATCCGACAGCATTCCCCGCATGAGACCTTTTAAAAATGACAATAGATACTGAAGCGATATGGGCATCGTTTTGGTGCTTTTGTGCCTTTAGTGCTCTTGTTCGTGTTTTAAGCTTGGTGACGTTCGTGGATTTAGTGAATTTGAATTCGTGTTTTCGTGCCTTTCGTGTTTTGACAGTGACTTTAGAGAATTTCGTGACCTTAGTGGAAAATAAAAAAGTTTAGTGCTTTAGTGTTGAAACTGCAAGAGCAAAAACCTGGAAGCGGTCAGGTCTTGATGATGTCGTTCATGGTCGCTATCATGAACTTGATCTTTTCGAGAGTCTGCTTGTCCTGCTCGAGCTTCTCGCTGATAGACGCTTCGAACTGCGACTGTGCCGCCCTGAGCGATCCTACCAGCCGATCGATGTAGGCTGCCTCGGCGCTGCTGACATCCTTCAGGCTTGTCTCGGCGATCTCTCTCGTCTCTCTGATACTGTTCTCAGATTTCCTGGTGATGTCCTGCAAGTTTTGCTCTGCCGCTTCGATGCGTTTTGTCAATTCGGCGTTGCGGGCTTCCATGGCAGCCATCTCCCGGGCCATCGAGGCCATGACTTCGGCATATCGCATGTCGAACTTGGTCTCCCACGCCTCCACGCGCTTCAGGAACGTCTCGTTTCTGGCGTTAGCCCCTGCTTCGATCTGCCTCAGCTCTGTCATCCGCTCGTCCAGCGCTGCGATGGCGTCTGCGGCCGTCCCGGCCGCATCCATGACATAGTCACCGGCCTGCAGGAGCTTGATCTCGTCAGCAGCCATCTGGTAGTTGCCCTTCCAGGCGTCTGGCTCGTGGGAGTTCATCTCCGCTCGTTCCCGCTCGATGCGGCTGAGCAGTTGCCGCTCCTTGCCGATGTAGCTCTCGAAATCCATGTCCCTACGCCCTGATCAGTTCGTTCATAGTCTTCATGATCTGCTTGATCCGCTCGGTGTTCTCCTTGTCCGACTCGAGCTTCTTGTTGATCGATTCTTCGACTTCCTTCTGCGTCTTCCGCAACTGATTCATTGCATCGTCGCGGAATGACAGGAGCGAGGTCTTGCTCGTGGTGACGGCGGCGATCGCCTCATCACGGGACTTGAACATCGAGTCGAGGGCCGTCTCCTTCGAGTTGTTGGCCGCCGAGATCACCACGTCGCGGGTGTCCAGCAGCTTCTTGATGGTCTCCTCGCGCGTGCTCCTGATGCTGTCCAGTATTTCGTCGCGCGTCTTGGCCATCGACTTCTCGGCGACAATGCGCGCGTTCTCGGTCGAGGACAGCACGATCGACTCGGTCTGGCGCAGGGATACGAGCATCTCGTCCTTTATCTTGGTCATGCCCTCGACGGCTTCCTTCCTCTGTGCATCTACGATGCCATAGAGGCCTTCTTTCTCCTGCTTCACCATTGAGGAGACCTCTGCTTTCGCCCGACTGACCGCCCCGGCAGTCTCGCCGTTCACGTGTTCGAGAATGCCCGATACTTCCTCGCGGGCTTTCTTAGCTGCCGCGTTCAGTTCGTTAGTGGCCTTGAACGATTCATCGCGGGCCGAAGCCATCTCGCGGAATGCGGATTCTTTGGCGCTGCCGACTTCACGTAGCACGTTTTCACTGGCGCTGTTGATTTCGCCCAGGACTCTGTCGGATATATTATTGGTCTGCCGGTATGCGGCATCACTGGCGGCTTCGATCTCCTTGATCACTGAAGCCTTGATCTCGCCCATTTCATCCAGTGTCGATTTCTTCGTCTCGCCCATTTCATCCAGTGTCGATTTCTTCGTCTCTCCCATCTCATTCAGCACCGAAGTCCTCGTTTCTGCTAACTCTTCCAGTGTCGATTTCTTCGTCTCTACTATCCCTTCCAGAGATGATCTTATTGTCTCGCTCATCTCTTTCAGCGCCGATCTCTTCGTCGAGTCGATCGTTCCTAAGACTTCGTTCTGGGTCTCGATAACCGATTCCCGGGTCTCGATCAGCGATTCGCGGGCCTCGTCGGCAGCCTTCACGGATTCGGCGGCCGTGTCCCTTATCGTCTTGATCGTATCCGTCTTAAGGCCTGATACCGACCTGATCACGTCGGTGCGGATGCCTTCCAGGTCCTTCGTGACATCGGTCTTGGCAGCGGTGAGCTCGCGGGTGACCGTGTTCCGGGCATCGTCAAGCTCCTTCGTGACTTCAGTCCTGGCCTCCTGCAGCTCGCGGGTAACCCTTTCGCGGGCTTCGTCCAGCTCCTTCGTTGCCGTGGTACGTATCTCGTCCACTTCCTGGCTGACCTCGGTGCGGGTTTCCTCCAGATCCTTCGTCGCCGTAGTCCGGATATCCTCTACCTCGCGGGCGACCGTGGTGCGGGTTTCCTCCAGCTCCTTGGTCACGCTGCTGCGTGTGTCTTCCAGCTCGCGGGTGACGTCCGTGCGGATATCGTCAAGCTCCCTGGTGACCTGAGCGCGAGTCTCTTCGAGCTGGTTCAGCAGGTCCTTGGCGTTGCGGCTCGACTCGGTGATGCTGGACTCGACCTCTGCGATCCGGGTCACGAGTTCGCTCTCTGCCTCGCGAACCCGGGTGATCATCTCGACCTCGATCTTGTTCTCGAGGTTACGCTCCATGGCGTTCAGGTTGTCCTCCAGCGCCCGGTAGCGGTATTCGATGTTGTTGAGATTGATGAACTCCTTGCGGATGGCGGCCAGCCGCTCGTCCAGGTCGGAGAACGTGTTGTTGACCTGGTCGATCTGGGCTTTCAGATACTGGCCGGTCTTGATCAGCTTGGCCTCCTGTGGCGTCACGCGCTCCGAGTCTCCGCGCAGGTCGTCAAGAGACCTCTTCACGGCCTCGATCGCGTCCTTGTTGTCGCCGACGATGTCCCGCATCGCCTTCAGGTCATTGGTGTAGAGGTACAGATCCTCCTTGATGTGCTGGATCTCTTCCCTGCCCTTCGTCATCTCGCGGGCGTTCTTCACGTCCTCGTTGAAGCGGTCCATCATGCTCTTGACCGACTTCAGTTCGCTGCGGTAGTCTGTCACGGCTTTGGAGAGCTGGCCTACCTGCTCCAGGCTGGCCCGCAGCCGGATGAGGTCATCCCTGTAGGCGGTGATGGACTTGAGGTCGCCCTGTATGGACTCCTTGTAGTTCGACATGTCCGCGGTGACGTAGTCCCGGACTGCCGTGACCTCAGAGCGGATGGTGGCGATTTCGGATGTCACAGAGTCCTTGATGTCCGCCATGTCCGAAGCCATTGATCCGCGTGCCGTACGTAGCTCGTCGACAGAAGCCAGCGCTTCCTTCAGTCCGGCAAGCTCCGACCTGATCCCATCGATGTCTGACACGGTCGATGTCTTTGCCGATTCCACGGATTCTCTGACCGATGAGATGTCCGATAAGAGCGATTCTCTGACTGATGAAATGTCAGATGCAGTCGATGTCTTTGCTGATTCCACGGATTCCTTGAGTGATGAGATGTCCGACAGGAGCGATTCTCTGACCGATGTCATGCCAGAAGAGACTGATTCCTTGAATGGTGCCAGATCGGCCACCGAATCCTTGATCGATGAGACCTCGGATGTTACCGACTCCCGCAGCGACGCGACGTCCTGTGTCAGCGAGTCTTTCAGCGCTGCGATGTCTTCAGCGGCAGCAGCCGGCATGGCGTCCACGCGGCTCTTTATGCTTGACAGCTCCGCCTTTAGCGTCTCGATCTCTTCCGTCACCGGCCCGGGCTGGCCGACCGTGTCTCGCAGCGAGTTGACCTTGCTGTCAAGGATGGAAACCGAGTTCTTCATCTGCTCAACACTGGTGCTCTGCTCTGCGATAGTTGCCTTGAACGCCTCCAGCGTCTTCGCACATTCGTCCATGGTCCGGCGTGCGGCGAACGCATCCTGCTCGATGTTCTCCGCGCGGTCCTTCAGGGCGCCGAGGTCGTTGCCGAGGGTTCCTATCTTGCCAGATGCATCGGTGGCCTTGCCATCGTGCTCCGTGATGCCAGCCTTGAGGGTCTTGATCTCCGTGGCCATCTTCGCAAGTATCTGCTTCTCCTGCGACGCGTATTCCTCGAAGTCAAATGCCTTGATCTTCTCGATCTCTTCCTCCAGCTTGGAGATCGTGTCCTTCTGCACCTCGATCGTCAGCCTCTGGGAGTCGATCATTGCCTTGCTCTCGCGGATCTGCTCCTCGAGCCTGTCCGTCGGCATGGCGCCGGCCGGCTGAGCGGTCGTCGACTTCTCGGCCTCCATGCGATCGAGCTTCGCCTTCAGGACGAGGATCTCACCCGATAGTTCGGTGTTATGCTTTTTCAGCTCGTTGCGCTGCTCCTCGATCTCCTTCCTGGCTTTTTCATTTTCGGCCGCCTGCTTCTCGATCATCGTCTTCAGCTCGGCGATGTCCGACACAGGCACGGTCGTGGCAGGTACCGGTTCGTGTTTAGTCTCTGCCTTTGCTGGCTCGGGCTTCTGTTCCGGCCGGGCTTCGGCATTGGCTGGCTCGTGTTTAGGCTCAGTCTTTGCCGACTCAGGATGCCCTGGGTGTATCACTTCAGCTTCTACCTTCTCCGGTGCCCGGGTTGGGACAGGCTTTACGGCAGGCTGAGGCTGTGATGACTGTAAGATGCTGGGCTTTAAAATGGGCTTCTGGACGGGCGGCACCGGCGGTTTCGTCTGTGGCTTCGGAGCCGGGGCCCTCTCCTGCGTCCGCTCTACCGGAGGACGTTCAACAGGGGGCTTTTGGGCCGGTGGCCTTGGCATGGGTGCCTTCCCCACCGGCACAGCCGGCTTCTCGGGCTTTTCCTGGACCTTCGATGGCTTTGCCGGCTGGATTCTCTCCGCCGGCTTCTCATGGGTTCTGGCCGCCGGTTCCAGTTTTGCCGGATCAGCCTTGAAATCGCTCTTTTCGAGGATAGACTGGAGCGTTTCAAGCTCCTTCTTCATCCTGTCCTCGTCTTCCTGCGATTTTTTAGATTTAACGTCATCTTTCTTAGGTTTTCTGTCAAATAAACCCATTCCAAATCCCAACCTTTATTTTTTAGCTTTATAAGTTATCGATTATATTCAAAAATCTATCGATATATACTTTGTTCTTTTTACCGTAACTTTGCTTTCGCTTAACTTAGTAGTGATCATTAATAATTTTTTGTGTCTTTTTTAGGGCTTGTTTGCACTTTCATGAACCGCTCATTCGGTATCAAAGGATACTAAAGCTCACGCCCCGGACTACCGTTTTTCCTTAAAGTCTAAAAAATACGAATCAGGTTCCTTTCTCTTTGAAAACGGCGCACGACTCAACGAATCGGCCCGCGAAGGTCAGGTAAGATGCCGCGTGGAGGTGCGTGTAGGCGGCCAGCGTGTTGTCCTTCATGAGCCCGTCCAGCCCATTGTTGATGCCGGTGCCCCGGTCCAGGCGGTAGGCGAACCTCGCATTGGCCGGCAGGTCGGTGATCAGCGAGTGGTGGAACTCGTGGCCCTTGAACAGTGCATCCTCCTGGCCGATGGGCGTATCCATCGAGAAACGCCCGGCGACGTAACCGATCGTACGCACGTGCTTCATCGTGGCCGCGCCCTCGAAGACGCCGGCCATCTGGTGACGCCGGCCATCCTCAGTCTCCAGGCCACCCATCAGGTACATGAGGCCGCCGCACTCCGCATAGATGGGCATGCCCTGGGCCGAGGCTTCCCTGACGGACTGACGCATGCTCTCGTTGGCCGCAAGCTCCGCGGCGAATATCTCCGGGTATCCGCCGCCGATGATCAGGCCGTCGACCTCCGGGATCGCGGAGTCATGCACCGGGCTGAAGTAGATGAGTTCCGCGCCCTTCAGCTCCAGCAGGTCCAGGTTGTCCTTGTAGTAGAAATTGAACGACTCGTCCATGGCCACGCCGATCTTCACTCCGGCGTTCGAACCCTTGACGAAGATGCCGGGCTTGAACGTCTTGATCGGCGGCGCCTCTGCCGCGATTTCCGCAATGCGGTCAATGTTCAGGTTCTCGCTGATCGTCTGCTCGATCCGCTCCAGCTTGGTTTCGAAACCCTCCACACGGGAGGCGCCTTCACGGGCCGGGATCAGGCCGAGGTGGCGCATGGTGAGCTTCATGGCGTTTGTCCGCGGGATCGCGCCGAGGACTTCGACCTTCGTGTACTTCTCGATGGCCATGCGCGCCTTTTCTGCGTGGCGATCGCTGCCGATCTTGTTGAGGATGACGCCTTTCAGGTTGATGCTGCGATCGAAGTCCTTGTAGCCTTTGACGATGGCAGCCGTGCTCCTGGTGATGCTCTGGGCATCCACGATCAGGATGACCGGCGTCTTGAGCATTTTGGCGATCTGCGCCGTGGAGCCTACGTCAGAAAGGCTCTCCAGCCCTTCATACAGGCCCCGGACGCCCTCGATGACGGCGATGTCAGCCCCTTCAGCCGAGTGCACGAACGCCTCGGTCACGGCCTTGGGCGACATGAGGTACCCGTCGAGGTTCCCTCCCTGTCTGCCGGTGATCATCGAGTGGTAGCTCGGATCAATGTAGTCAAGGCCCACCTTGTACGGCTGGACGACCTTGCCCTTTTCCCGCAGGAGTGCCATGATGCCCACGGAGATCGTGGTCTTGCCTGCCGAGCTGCGGTCGCCTGAGAGGAGAATTCGCGGAATTTTTATCATAGATGTGTCAGTTCCCTGAGGTATCCGTCGTCTAACGCTTCAGGAACCTTATTGTCCTTTTCAGTTAAAACTTTCGCTGCCAGTCCCCGGTAGATACCTGCGATATCCGATGAAGCGGCTGCATCGATCACGCTTCGGCCGTCACGCTCGCATTGCTGCACGGTCCGGCTGCGGGGGATGCTGGCGAGCATGGGAACGCTCAGCGCGCCAGCGAACCTGCCCACGATCTCCCGCTCGCCAGCGGCTTCGCGCTCATTGCATATGATCCCGCCGAGTGGCATCTTCAGCGTCTTCAGGCCCCTGCACAGGTTGTTGGCGGCGAAGAGCGACATGTACTCGCCGGACGTGATGATGTAAGCTTCCCTCACCATTTTCTTCGTGATCGGGGTGGTGAACCCACCGCAGACGATGTCTCCAGGGACGTCGAACATGAGCACGTCTGCGTCGCGAAGCGACGGCGATATCTTCTGCAGGAGCTGGATGGCGATAATGATGCCCCGGCCCGCGCACCCGATACCCGGCTCCGGCCCTCCCACTTCCACGCATTTAACGCCCCGGAACCCCTCGAAAACGACATCTTCTTCCCTGACATTGTCGGGGCCGCCGAGCCGGCGCACCGTGTCCATGATCGTCGGAATCCGTCGGCCGCCCAGCAGGGTGATCGACGAGTCACTCTTCGGGTCGCAGCCTACGACCATGACCTTCCTGCCCATCTCGCCCAGCGCAGCGGCTACGTTGGACGCTGTCGAAGACTTGCCGATGCCGCCCTTGCCGTAGATAGCGAGCTGTTTCTGCATCATATCATGCTCCCTGGCAGGAGTATATCATAACATACTCCTCAGCGTCTCGCCAAACTCCGATGGCACCACGCGGTTGACGCCCAGCGTCTTCGGATGCAGGTCGATCTCGACTAGCACGTGCTGGTGGCCCTGCCTCTTTAGTGGCTCCACGGTCCGCGGACCGTTGGTGACAGAAAAGATCTCCATGCCCTTCAGCGCGTCGGCCGGAACGCCATGAGGAAGGCCGGAGATGACCGCATAGTCATATCCTGCATAATGCTCCCGGATCATCTCCGACGCCCGGTCGCCTGCCGTCGGGTACTCATCCAGCCCTCCAGTCAGGTGGTCGATTTTCATCCCTTTCTTCTCGAATGTAGTCGTGATCGTTTTCGCATACCGCCTTATCCTTGGCAGGCCTACATTGCGATCTAAGTTGGCGATGAGCACGGGCGCAGGGGCGCCCAGCTTGCGGGCTGTCTCGGCGACGGCCATGTGCACATCGGCGAACATGTACGCCGTCTCTTTCTTGGCGTTCAGCACGGAGACGCCCTTCTTACCCTGTTTCATCAGTTCGATAAGCCTTTCCGCAGCCTTGTATTTCAGGTCTCCCCGGGAGGGCTCGATGTATTCCATGCTCGCGGCACCGGCACGCTTTTCGAGGTCAGTGGCCAGCAGCAGCATCTTCTTCTGTCGCTCCGCCTCGGCGGAATCCAGCAGCCCTGCCGCCCGGGCCGCATCGAGCGTGACGATTGCCCCATGAGTGTTGTTCTCGAAGCCTGCGTGGATTTCCACCTCGACCACGGGCACTCCGGGCTGCGCGTCCTCGACGGCGCGGTGGAAATTCTCCCCGATGATCATGCTGGCACAAGTGCCGACGATGGCCATCGTGCGGGGGTGGAACCTGTCGACTGCCTTATTCAGCACGCCGACCAGCAGGTCATGGCCGCCGAACACGTAGTCTGAGTCGCACATGGCCGTCGTCACCACCCGTATCCCATCCTCTTCGAGCAGTCGCGCGTGCTTGAAGCAACACCCTGGAGGGCCGTGCAGTATGGCCACGTCGATGTCTAGGTCTCTCAGCGTATACAGCGCCGCCACGATAGCACTGGGCCGTGGCTGTATGATCCGGCTTTCCTCCATTGTTTTACCTCCAGGTCTTCACGCACGAAATGATCGTATCTCCGGGCATCGTCAGGGCCAGCGCAGCCGTTATGCCGCCTTTCAGGTCTGACGCCCAGGCGCGGCCGGTCGCATGGGCCGGTTCCCGGAGACGCTCGCCTACCAACACGACACCGTCGACATTCGCGATGCCGGCAATTTCGAGCACCCGCACAGGCTCAAGGCCTTCGCAGACATTATATTTTTCCTCGCCTACAACAAGCACACGTCGGCCTTTGCCGATTTGGCCTGCCGAGAGCGCATGCTGCACGCCTGCAGGAGACAGGCCAGAACTGGAATTGTCCACCAGCCGACGCCCTTCAAGCGTCTCGTATTTCATCCTTCCCGGCACGCCGTCAAAGCGCTCCAGTCCTGTCCGGATGGCCTCTGGCGGGACGCCCAACGCGAACGCCGCCGCGGCCGCACAAAGCATGGGTTGCCGGTAGGCCGCGAGGTCGACCGTCATGCTCCGGCAGGGATCGATCGTCTCGCCGGGGAACAGGGCGAAGGCGATGCGGCCTTCGTCGTCATAGTAAACGTCTCCGCCTCGACCGAAAGCGATCTCTCTCGGCAGGTCATCTCCCGCGAAGGAAAACGACGATTCGTGCACGATCGTACTGCCGGGCCGGGCATACTCGATCATCTGCATCTTGGCCTCGCAGGAACGGGCTGTGCCGCCGGCGATCGGGTACTCGTCCTTCAGCGTGGTGATCACGCCTACGTCGGCGGTGCCACAGCCGCCCAGCGAAACCTCGGCGACGAAGACTGTCGGCGCGAGGCCGACGCTCTTAGCCTCGTCCAGTGCCAGGAGGAGGCTGGCCGGCGCGATGCTGAACCTCCTGCCGAGCGGTCTGCCTTCGAAGAAGAGGCCGTGGCTCGTATGTAATAGTACCAGCTCCCCGGCCGTGTCCAGGATACCGGCGAGGGCAAACGCAGTCGTCGTCTTACCTCGGGTACCAGTGATCTCAACAGACCGCATCCCGCGCAGCCGCCCGGTGGCCATGGCGATCATTCCGGCCACGCGGTGGTGGGTGAGCACAGGTATTCCCTCCTTCAGGGCGTAGTCCGTCAGCGGTCCAGGCGGCATGTGCACTGGCGCGACCAGCGCGTCGAAACGGCCGGCGTCGGCAGGGCTGACTACTCTGACCGTCTCACCGGCCGGCTTTCGTGTCCCGTATATATCCACTGCAAAAGCGCCATAGCCAAGGCTGATCAGCTCTTCAGCCAGGGTCAGCCCCCCGTGGTTCACGTCGGCCACGGCCACGCGCGACGCCTGCAGGTCCATGTCTTTACCTGTCACCTAATTGCCGTAGGTCGAGTATGCCTGTTTGATGCGCATGCACGACAGTTCGGCGATCATGTCGTCGGCCCCGAGCGGGTCGGCGTATACGATGTCATAGCCGTCGTAGGCGATCCTCTTTTCGCCTTCCTTCAGGCCAATCAAGCGGGGGACGTCCTCGGTAGTGTGCACGCCGCGCGCCAGGAAGAGGGGGAAGACGACGATGCGGCGGACTCCTGTGCCATTGAAGGCGTCGAGACCATCCTTGATCGAGGGCTTGTTGATGTTCATGAAGCCAGTCCGGACGACGATGCCTGGCATGCGCTTCGAAATCTTAGCCGCGATCTGCTCGATCAGTTCCTTGTTGTACGGCATAGAGCTGCCGTGGCCCACGACCAGCAGGCCGAATTCTTCATTATCCATAACCAAAACTCCCGTTTGCCGGCAAGCGTCATCTCGCCGGACTTCAGCATAGTAGGTTAGATTGATAGTATAAAAAATTTTACATTCGTGTTACCAAATGCTATAAAATATATTCTTTTTATACTGTTACCTATGATATATCCAATCGTATTCTGACAAACGTATCCGGCGCGAGTGTATCAGGCGCGGGCGCTCGCGCGGGCGACTTGCCGGGCCTGGGCTTTGCGTACGGGAACACAAAAGCACGAAATCTCTTTTTTATGTGAAATCTCGAAGTGTTGTAAAGCACGGTTAAATCTCTAATTGCACGAGGGCACTATTAAAAATCGAATGCTCTAAAGCACGGCTTTTAAAGCACGAACTAAATCTCGAAATGCGTGAAGACACCAAACTGCTACAGTAACATCTTTTCTCTGTCCTCATCTATCATTATCGGAATGAGTCTTGACCAAGAAAGCAGAAGGATCACAACAGTTATAGTTGGCGCTTTCGTGCCCTTAGAGCTTTAATATAAAAGAATTTTCGCGCTTTCGTGTCCCACGACGCAAAGCTACAACAAAGGCTGACACCGGGCGTTCAGGACACCCTGTACCAGTACATGCAGTAGTTGTCTAGCTTGTAGGCGGCCTTACCGCGACTGACCAGGCTGCTGAGGTGTCCTTTGAGCATGACCACGGTGAGCCAGTAATTGTTCAGGCTCTTGTACAGGTTGAGCTCTTGCGAGAGACTGGTCACAAGATCTTCGGTGGACACCGGTTCCTTGATCAGCTTGAGCACGATGTCGTCGATGTGATCGAGCGCCTCGATGTGCTGCTCCGCCGCCGCCAGCGCTTCCGTCCTGTTCATGACGCGGCCTGCGCCTGGCACCACGAAGTCGAAATCGATCTCCTTCATTTTTCGCAGCGACTCCCGGCACAGGTCCGGGTCGATGCTGTAGGGCAGCTTGTACTTTGACCAGATTTCCTTAGCATATACGGCGTCGCCCGAGTAGAATACGCCGTCTTCGGTGATGAACCCCCACTGTCCCAGCGTATGTCCCGGCAGCGGCACTGATCGTATGGACGAGTCGCGCCAGTCCTCGACGTAGAGATCTACCTCGCAGGCGTTGCCCTGGAAGTACGGCGTGATCATCTCGATGGGCGGCTTCGCCCAGCTAAACAGGCCACGGACGTTGACCTCCGGCATGCGCACCAGTAGTGCGTCATCCTTCGAGGCGATCACTTTGGCGCCGCGCTCCCGGAACTCGTGGGCGTGGCGGAAGTGGTCGTTGTGTCCGTGGGTGATAAGTGCCGTGTGGATGTCGTCCCGGCCTGCGTCCTTGTAGTCGACGCATCCGGGGTCGATCACGT
>JAEZKS010000082.1 GCA_023436075.1 Methanobacteriota archaeon | reverse complement strand
CCGCTGGAAGGAGCAACGACCGAGATCACCATCACCGTGTACGACTACTGGGAGAACCCGATCGGCCCCGGCCGGATGGTTACGACCCACACGACCGCCGGAACGCTGGACCCGCTGTACGGACTGACGGACGCCAACAGCCAGTTCAGGACGACGCTGACCTCGCCGAACAACGGCAGCTACGCTGAGGTCGAAGTGTTCGCCGAAGCCTGGAACGGCACCTACTACCCGCTACAGGAACGCATCACGGTAGTGAACGCAACGCCGACGCCGTCTGCGAGCCCGTCGCCAACTGCCCAGCCTTCGGTGACGCCAACGGTCACGCCCAACGCAACTCTGACGCCGACGCCATCCGCTACGCCAACGACGACAGCCACTCCGACGCCAGGGTTCGAGATTGCCCTCGCGCTGATCGCGATCATGGCAGTGGCTGCCTGTATCAGACGGATCGAGAAATAAGGTGACTCATCGCACGCCAGGCTGTTTTTAATCCTGGCGTGCGATGGCGATCGTTAATACAAGCGGCCTGAACTGCCAGGCTCTTCTTACAAACAGACCCAAAAGGCATTACCTGTCCCGGCGACGTTTTTAATCTCTTTACAAAGCCTAAAAACGCGCAAAGGCTGACAATGCCTTCCTGCTTCAACCAGCTTACAAGTCCCGCATGCCCACATGCACACCATCGGTACTGGTCGGATCAAATATTTTTATTTTAATTACCGAATTTTGATCAACATTTACATATGCCCATTGGCGATCGCTATCAGGGCGTCTCTGTCTTGTACCGCCCGCGGTACTCGATCTCTTTCACCCGGCGGAGCACGTCATCCGCGGCCTCCGGGAACGACGATCGGTACCCTTCCGCGAAGGCGGCCATCAGTTCCTCGTGGTTCTCATGAGAGCTGATCAGTGTCTGGTAGTAAACGTGCACATCAACGCCCCGCGCTTCTATCGTCCCGTCCCAGAACGACAGGCCAAAATCGATCAGGTAAATTCGCTCGCCTTTCACGATCATATTGGACGTAGTCAGATCGCCATGGATGAGGCCGCCTTTATGCAGCCGGCCTATAAGCACTCCGATTTCACGGGAGAGCCCGGGCATGATGACTTCCTTCATCGGCCGGCCGTCGATACGTTCCATCACTAGCGCGAACTGCCGCACGTCATAGATGATGGGCGTGGGAATCCCCAGCCGGCGGGCCTCGGAGATGATCTTCGCCTCCGCACGGGTGCGCTCGCTGCGCAGCCGCTCGTCCAGCTCCCGGATTCGGTAGCTCTTGGGCACCCGTGTCTTGATCACGCAATCGGGCAGCAACTCGACTATGGCCTCTGCTCCCTGTTTTTCATCTACAGCCATGGGATCACCACATCATCAGTGCGGTAGTTCGGCAGGACCGCCGAGTCGGCAACGTCGAGAGTCAGACCGTGCTCCAGCTGAAGGAGCCCCGTGTAGGCGATCATCGACCCGTTGTCGCCGAAGAACTTGCGCGGCGGCGCATAGAACTTCGCGTCCCGGCCTTTGCACATGGCATCGAGCATTGCCTGCAGTCGGCCGTTGGCACCCACGCCACCCCCGATGAGCACCTCGTCCTTGCCTGTGTGCGCGAGCGCCCGCTCGGTAACCTCAGTCAGCATGGCGAAGGCATTCTCCTGCAGCGAAAAGCAGACGTCTTCCTTCGAGTGGGCTGCCGTTGCTTCCTTGGCGGCGGACATCATGCCGGAGAACGAGAGGTCCATACCTTTAACGACATAGGGCATTTTGATGTAATTCTTCCCTTCCCGGGCCAGCGCCTCGATCTTCGGGCCTCCGGGGTGCTGCAGGCCCAGGAAGCGGCCGAACTTGTCCAGCGCGTTGCCAATGCCGATGTCCAGCGTCTCCCCGAAGACTCTGTACCGGCCCCGGCGGAACGCAATTACCTGTGAATTGGCACCGCTTACATAGAGCACCACCGGGTCGCGGCAGCCCGTCTGCCACCGGCCGACCTCAATGTGTGCTACGCAGTGGTTTACGCCTATCAGCGGCACGCCGTAGGCTAACGATAGCGCACGGGCCGCCGTGGCTACGGTACGCAGGCACGGGCCGAGCCCGGGGCCTTGCGAAAAGGCTACGCCATCGAACTCGATGTCTTTATCTAGCAATTCCCGGATGACCTGCCCAATATGGTTCGCGTGGTGCTGGGCTGCCGCCATCGGGTGAATACCGCCACTCTCCGGGACGTATGGGTGGCCGGCTTCGGCGTAGACCTTATCGTGGCCTACGATAGCTGCCGACAGGCTCCAGGCCGTGCCTTCGATGCCGAGCACTTTGCGGGACATATGAACCACAGCGCTCTATGACGCTCTTTAAATAAAACGTTTGGTGCGGCTTAGGGGCGAGCCGAATAGAACGCCCCGATATGACATAAAAAACAGGATAACAGGACACATGGCGTACATCGTGGCCGTTGTGTCTGTTGTGTTCACTTCATCAGACTGTCTTCGACGAAGTTTGCTGCAAATGAGCGCCAATCGCCGGTCGTGTAGATCATGTACGCCCCGTACACGCAATAGAGCCACAGGGCCCAGCCGATCAGCCCGAAGAGGCATATCGATATGGTCCAGGCGATCCAGACGAGGAAGCCCAAGGCGATCGCCTGGAATGCATGGAACTTCAGCATCCTGTTGCCCTCGTGGATCAGGAAGAGAACAATGCCACCAAGCAGTGGTATGACGTAGCAGACTGCCACGACGAGCCGCTTGTTTTCAGGGACGATGTAAGATTCGACCATATAAATGACCTTTTGATCGCTTTTACCCCTGATTAATATTTAACGTTTCTTATCGCAGGCAGTGCATCCAGTGTACGTATCGGTATTCTATGGCGGCGTCCGCCCGAATGCCTGGATGTATATTAATCTTGCGCTTTTCGCATTCACGCTCGTCGGCAAATCTCATTCTCTTCCGGGTTGCTGGCGCATGATAAGCTTACGCAAGCGCGGCAAGTAGAAATCTATATATCGATTTTATCGCATAGACTAGAGAGATTATTATGACCGTAAGAGTTGGTATTGTCAAGTTAGGCAACCTCGGTACTTCGAGGTACATCGACCTGATTCTGGATGAACGCGCAGACAGAGACATCTACGTCAGATCCGTCGGCACCGGTGCCAAGCTGGGCGAGGCCGATGCGGACGAGGCCGTGAAGGAGATCCTGACCTTCAAGCCCCAGTTCGTCATCGTCATCAGCCCGAACGGCGCCCTCCCCGGCCCGACCAAGGCCCGCGACGAGATCAAGGCGGCCGGCGTCCCGGTGATCGTCATCTCGGACGTGCCCCTGATGAAGGTCAAGGACGACCTCAAGGCGAAGGGCTTCGGCTACTTCATCATCAAGGCCGACTCCATGATCGGCGCGCGCAGGCAGTTCCTGGACCCCACCGAAATGGTGCTCTTCAACGCTGAGATGACCAAGGTGCTCGACGGCACGGGCGTCGTCAGGCTTCTCCAGAAGGAGCTGGACAGAGTCATCGGCGAGATCGCCAGCGGTGCCGCCCCGACCCTGCCGCAGATCGTCGTTGGCGCTGACAAGGCTGTCCCCGAGGCAGGCTACAAGAACCCGTACGCCAAGGCGAAGGCATTCGCAGCATACGCCATGGCAGAGAAGGTCGGCGACCTCGACCTCCTGGGCTGCTTCATGCAGAAGGAGATGGACCAGTACATCATCACCGTAACGAGCGCCCATGAGCTGCTCCGCGCGGCTGCCCGGCTGGTCGACGAGGCCCGCGAGATCGAGAAGGAGGGCGACTCTCTCCTCAGGACCCCGCATGCCGCAGACGGCAAGATCCTGTCGAAGACCTCGCTCCCGGCCAAGCCCGAGTAAATATATATTCATTGCCAGGCGTGGGCCGACAGGCTCACGCGAACTTCTTTTTATTTGCGCTACAGGCACAATGGGCACGGCGTATGCCTGTACAAAAAGCCACGCCAATGACTATACACAACGTTTTTGTGCGTTCTCTCAAAGGTTTCAATCGCGAGATGTCTGCGCTCGGACACTTCCCGCGAGACCGGACATGGTCAAAGTCGCGAGCGCTCGTGCTTTTTAGCGTACGTGCGCGAGACGCCGCCTCCGGGTCGAAGAACCGGCCATGGCCTAACCTTTATATCCTCCGAAAACCATTTTTGAGCGATGTCTGAAGGAAGCGAGCGCTCGAAGGCTGGTGCCAGCCCCCGTGATTTCGGGGGAACCGTGGGTAATACTCTAGATCTCGTCCAGGCGGCCATCTACCTGGTCGCGGCGATACTCCTGGTCATCCTTGCTATCGTGACGTTCCTGATCATCCTTCAGGACATGTACAACATCGTTACCGGGTCCATGTCTATCCTGTCCATCGATCTCGTGTTGAGTGACATTCTGGTTGTCTTCGTGATCACGGGACTGGTGCAGACGCTGATCGTATATATCAAGAGCCACACTGTCGACCCGTGGCTGGTGCTCAGCGTGGGCCTGACGGCGATCATCCGGCGCGTGCTCGTCTTCGGGGCCCAACAGTCCACTCCTCAGGCTACGCCATACGAGGATGTCGCCATGACCGCTGCTTTGCTTCTCGTCATCATCGTAGGCCTTTACCTCGTCGACCGGGGGCGGCGATCGTCCGTCATGCAGGAGTAGCACGGGTAAGGAGCTGATCTAATGACGGGCAAAGGTATGGGATACGACGAGACTATCGCGGCCGTCATCGGCCGCGCCGAGGAAGCCATCTACCTGGTCACAGCGTTGTTCCTGATCATCATGGCCATCGCCTCGTTCTTCGTGGTCGCCGGCGATCTGTTTCAGTTCACCGGCGGCGGCGAGGGCATGGGCGTCATCTATGCGGCGCTCAATGACCTGCTTGTCGTCCTCATCGTCGTCGAGCTCATCCAGACCATCGTGGTATTCATCCGGCGTCACGTGATCGATCTCCGGCTGATCCTGGCCGCCGGCCTGACGGCCATGATACGGCGAGTGATGCTGTTCGGTGTCGAGAAGAACATCACCTCGGTCGACATGGCGATCACGGCCCTGCTGATCATAGTACTCGCCGTTTCGATCTACCTCGTCGGCTACAGGAAAGTCGAACGGTCTGCATAAACAGAGGTGCTACCGTGAAGATCGCGCTCAAGATCGCCTACATTGGCACGGACTTTTATGGTTCGCAGTCACAGCCCGGCCTGCGTACGGTCGAGAGTGAACTGCGCAAATGCCTGTCCGAGATCGGCACTATTACACCTAAAACTAAACTGGCAATGGCAGGCCGTACTGATGCCGGCGTACACGCGCTGGAGCAGGTGGTCGCATTCGACACGGCGGACGCTAAGCTGACCGCGCCACGTATCATAAACTCGAAGTTGCCAGACGATCTATGGGCTTATGCGAGATCGGAAGCGCCTGGCGATTTTGATCCGCGGAGACAGGCGCTGAGCCGCGAATATCGGTACATTCTGTACGCGCCGGACGTGATCGAGCGACGTATGATGGAATTCGCCCCGCAGTTCCTCGGCTCGCACGACTTCACCAATTTTTCCAGTGTCGAGCCGGGCAAGTACCCGGTGCGGACGATCAGCCGGCTCGACATTTCAAGGAGGGGCGACTTTTACCTGATCGACATCGAGGCTGACTCGTTTTTGTGGAACATGGTGCGGAAGATCGTCACCGGGCTGCGCCTGGTCGGAGAGAACAAGCGGCCCAACGAATGGATCGGGCAGATGTTCGATCCGAAGCACCGTGAAGGCATCCCTCCTGCACCCGCCGCAGGGCTGTACCTGAAAAAGGTGAACTATGAGGGCATTGCATGGGAAGCGGACGAATATGCCCGGAAACGGGCGTACCAGCGGATGCTGCACGCGTTTGATCGGCAATATACGATGGCGGAAATCTATCGCGAGTTCAACGACGCGATGCGATGAGCTGTCCGGCGCCTCTCCGCCTTGCCCGCTCGGTGACGTCGCGAATGGTGCCGTACAAACGGGCAGCTTTGCCATCAGGTCCGGCGACTACCTTCGCCTGTGAATGGACAATACGCTCGGTCCCGTCAGCGCGGACAATGCGGTATTCATGGTCGCAGGCGACGCCGGTCGCGACGGACTCGTCGATCGTATGTCTGACCGCATCCCGGTCGTCCGGGTGTACGTAGCCCAGCATGGCCTCGAAACCGGAGATAGGCTGCTCTGGTGTCAGCCCGAAGATCCGGTGTGCCTCGTCGGACCATTTCGTCCGTCCTTCCGAGATGTCCCAGACCCAGCTTCCGATATGTGCGATCCGCTGTGCTTCGGCTAGCTCGGCTTCTCTGTCACGCAGCTCATCCTCTATGCGCTTGTGCTCTGTGATGTCCTGCACGATGCCGAACATATGCACGGGGTTGCCCTCCCGGTCGCGGACCGGCCGGTCCGACTCGGCGTGGACCTGGTGCACGGAGCCATCCGGCCATACCACCCTGTAGTCGATCTTGAATGGCTTATCGCGCAGTATGGTCGCGTTCAGGGCCTTTTCCACCCGGTCGATATCCCCTGGGTGGACCCTGGCCCGCCATGTATCGTAGCCGGGCATGCATTCGTCCACCTCATAGCCCAGGATGGCATAATGGCCGTCCGACCAGCGATACTCGCCTGTCCTGAAATCCCTCTCCCAGTTGCCCAGACCGGCGATGTGCTCGGCTTTCGCCAGGCTGGACGTGCTATTAAGCAGGTCCTCTTCCGCTCGCTTGCGCGCGGAGATATCCAGCGACAGGCTGATGGTGCCTACTACCATGCCCATGTCGTTCTTCAGCGGCACCTTGCTGGTAATCACGGTGACCGGCCGGCCGCCGTACAGTATCTCCTCCTCGACGTCATACATGGCTCTGCCGCTTGAGATCACTCGCCAGTCCTGCGCGCGGAATCCCTCCGCCATACGTCGGGGGAAGAAATCGTAGTCCGTCTTCCCGGCGACCGAGGACTTCGTGGCGCCCATCGCCTCGCACGCCTTCCGGTTGGCCATCACGTACACTGAGTTCGTGTCCTTGAACACCACGTAGCCGGGCAGCGTGTCCAGAAGCGTCTCCAGCTCTCTCTGTCTGAGACGAAGCAGTTCTTCCGATCGCTTGCGATCGGTGATGTCGCGCGCGATGGCCACCAAGACTTTTTCGCCGCCGTATGTCATGCCGACGGTACTGATATCCATAATGACGGTACTGTCATCACTGCGCCGATGCACTACTTCGAACTGACAGCCATGTTTAAAGCACTGCTCGATCTTATCGAGCATGACGGTCTTTTCGCCCGGCGCAAGCAGATCGACGATGCTCATGGCCAGAAGTTCGCTGTGGCTGTAGCCGTATGTCTGCACTGCGGCGTAATTGGCGTCCACGATGCGGCCGTTCTTGTTGATGAACATGATGGTATCCCGGATAGTATCGAACATCAGGCGGTACCGCTTGAGTAGCATTTCCCGGCGCTTGTGCCCGGTCAAGTCGATCACGTAGCCGATGCGGGCCAGTGATATCTCGTCCAGCAGTCCCATGCCGACCATGACCGGGACCCGTTCCCCGTCTTTGCGAATGTACTCTTTCTCATGAGGGGGCATATGCCCGTTCTCGATCAAGTGGGCCTCCATCTCCCGGTGAAGCCTCCGGAGCTCTGGCGGAGTCATGCGAACGCAGTTGATTTCGCCTGTCTCAAGGTCGTCCCGGGAATAGCCCACGATGTCGAGATAGCTATCGTTCGCCTCAATGATCGTCCCATCACTGCCGCTGATGAAAATGCCGATGATGTTCGCGTTGACCAGTACGCTGAACATCCGGTCGCTCAGCTTGAGCTCTTCCTCTGCCCGTTTGCGCTCGGTGATGTCGAGGTTGATGCCGGCCCAGGAGACGATCCTGCCTCGCGAGTCCTTCAAGGGAAGCCCCCTGCTGAGGATAATGTGGAGTCGTCCAACGGTTCCCGGAATGCGATACTCGTAGTCCCACGCGCCTCCGTTCGCGACGCAGTCTTTCCAGTCCCGAAGGGTTGTTTCCCGGTCCTCATCAGGCAGCGCATCGATCCAGCCGAAATTTCTCAGCCGTTCTGCGGGTATCCCGGCCAGGTCGGCGAATGACTGACTGAAATACTCTGCGCCGCCGTCCGGGCCGCAGGTCCAGAAGCCGTACGGGATGAGGTCGCCGATGGCCCTGTACATGGCCTCCGATTCCTCCAGGCGCTGTCTTTCCTCTTTCAGGCTTGCGATCTCTGCCTGCAGTGCATGCATTTGTTTGTCTGCGTTCTGATGGCTCTCGGACAATTTCCGGAGTTTCTCGGTCTCATTCCGAAGCATCCCAATCTCGATAAGCAGATCTTCCCGGGTCTTGCCGTCGTCACTGCCTCCAGCCCTCTCCTGATGCATCCCCGCCTGTCCCCGTTTTGCTTTATCTCTTTCACGTCTTATTTATATATTATCATAACTATAATTGCGTGTCCGGATATATGACGTGATAAAAAGAGAAGAATGCGATCCGAAGTTGTTTCTGGCCGGCCAATCAGCCTGGTTTTTCTGCTACCTGGTACAGCATCCAGTTACCTGGGCTATATTTTTCGGCGATGCTGTCACGAGGGCTCATTTTTCGTATGATGGCAGCTCGATCACGAACCTGGACCCTTTCGTATGGTCGCCATGGATTCGGTTCTCGACCCAGACATGGCCGTGATAGCTTTCCACCAGCGTCCTGACCAGGTAGAGTCCCAGCCCTTTTCCGCTTGCTTTAGTCATACCGCGCTGGAAGCGGGCGAATAGTTTGCCCTTTATATCTTCAGGTATGCCCGGCCCGTCATCGTCAATGGTCACCCGGCAGCATTTCTCGCTGTCCTTATTGATCTGCTCCAGCCTGATGTCGATGGTCAGTGGCCCATCGGAGTGCTTGATCGCGTTGCCGACGATGTTGGAGAACACGTCACTCAGCAGGTCGTTGGCCATGATCGTGCACTTATTGGGAGAAAGGTAGTTGATGGTCACATCCCGGCCAGGTACGTGTGAGAAGTGCACAGTGATCTCATCGAGCATTGCGCCGACATCGATCGGCTTCAGCTTGAGGCTGCCTTCTTCGATCGCCTGCAGCTTCCGGACATTATCGATCAGCTTCGAGCTGTTGTACAGCGCTTCGATGGGCTTTTTCAGCAGGATGCGCTCGTCGTCGCTGAGCTTCAGTGCCTCTAGCGCTTCCTCAAGGAAACCGATGCCGATCTGGTTCATATTGTTGATGTCATGGCCCATCAGGTCGAGATACATCTCTGCATGTCTCCGCGCTTCCTGCACCTCCTGCTCTGCCTGAATGCGCTCCGTGATATCGGTGAAAGTCACGACTGAGCCGTTAACTTTACCGCCGACCACTATAGGGTAAGATGAATATTCGACCGGGAACGAGGTGCCGTCCTTCTTCCAGAATAGCTCGCCCCTGACCCGGCAGCCGGCTCCCGTCTTGACTGACTGGTAGATACAGCAGGCTTCTTTCGGGCAGGGCGTTCCGTCCCGCCTGGTATAATGGATAAGGTCGTGCATGCCTTTGCCCATGACTTCGTCGGCCGTGTAGCCGAGCATCCTCAGGGCGGATCGGTTGATTAACGTGCAGCGACCCTCGGTATCTTCCCCGATGATGCCCTCATCGGTGGACTCGAGCAGCAGCTCGATATACCTGGCCAGCCGAAGCCGCTCCTCCTCTGCCTGCTTACGTTGGTCGATGTCGCGGACCGTTGCCATGATGTACGGCTGGCCATCCAGCATCACTCGCTTCAGGTACACCTCCGAGTGAAAGGACGTGCTGTCGGAGGGGCGACGAGCCATCCACTCGAACATTTTCACTTCACCGGACATGACCTGTCTCCATGCGGATCGAATCTCATTCAGCGTTTTGTCTGCACCGGACAGGTCCTCGATCGTCAGCCGGAGTGCCTGCTCACGTGACACCCGGTACAGATCCAGCATCCGGTCATTGACGTTCACGATCCTGCCATCAGTGTCGTGAATGATGATCCCGTCGTAAACGCTGTTGAGGATCGTGTTCAGGTTCTGCTCGGAATTTTTCACCTTATAGAAGAGCCGGTCCTTCGACTCGGACAGCATGGCAACCACGATAGCCACGATGATGAACATGATGGCTCTCACGATGGTATCCTGGACGAGATGGCCGGTGAGCAAGTAGCCGATCGATACGTGTGATATCGCCAGTAAAAAAGCGATGTATATGGCCTTACGATTATACCAGATGCCGGCGAGAATGATGGGTATGTAGTAAAAATGGGTGTACGTCGTGTCGATGCCTAAGTATACGTTCACGAACAGCGTGATGATAATGCTGGCTACGATGGCGGCGAGAATAATGTACCGGTAATAGCCGGGGTTGTTCGGTTCGAACGCATCCTCTGGCATGTTCAACATGTTTCTCTGCTTTTGATTAGAACTTGGATTGCCATTGTTACACTGCATTCAACGGCAAAACGTCCTGTTTCAAGCGATGAACGCCGCGTGATTCGTATTCTGGCGTGAGACGCTCCGGTACCAACGTACACCTTATAGAATAAAAACTTTCATTATGAAACGGCTCGAACCTGTGGAATTCGGGCAATAGCTGCCACGGTCGTATCGCCAGGCCATGCGTCAGACACGCGTCGCGCCTGCGAAATGCGAGACCATGTGCCAGCTATCAGCACTTCATCTGCCGAACACCCGGCGTAATACGTCGTCCAGGTCGCCGTCGCATGTTTTCGCGGTCATGTCCAGCGTCAGCGGCGTCACGGATATCTGGCCTTTCTTCAACATGACGTGCAGGTCAGTACCCTCAGAGGCGTCCTGGACTACCGTGCCGTCGAACCAGTAGTACGACCTGCCCCGCGGGTCCTGCCGATGGTGTACCCGCGTCTGGTACATCTGGCGCGCCAGCCGCGTGGCGACTACCGGCGTATCCGGTGTGACATTGCAGGGGACGTTCACGTTCAGGACGTCGACGCCAGGAGGCATGCCCTCCTCCAGCACATGCTCGGCAAGGCTGTGGATAACTCGCTGCGCGGCAGCGTAGTCGCGCATCCGGCCCGTGTCCAGGAACTTGTCTCCCTCGTCCTCGACTCTCATCGAAGCCGCTATCGCGGGAATGCCCTGGTTCGCCGCCTCCAGCGCCGCGCCGATGGTGCCCGAAGTCGTCGCGGCCTCGGCGCTGAGGTTCTCGCCGATGTTGATGCCGGAGATGACCAGGTCCGGCCTGCGACCCTCCATGATCACGAACATGCCCAGGATCACCGAGTCCGTCGGCGTGCCATTCACGCTGTAAGCCGTAGTATCTGAAAATGGCAACCGCCCGATGCGAAGTGGCTCGAAGAGTGTCATCGACCGGCCCACGGCACTCTGCTGGGTGGCCGGCGCGACGACGTATATGTCTCCGAGGCCTTTGACTGCCTCGTATGCGGCCAGCAGCCCGGACGAGGCAACGCCGTCGTCGTTGGTGATGAGTATTTTGCGGGGCATCCGTAGCACTATGGGCTTGTAATAAAATAAAGGTTTTACCTGAGCGCGCTGTGAAAATGTTGTCCTGACGACGGTTCCGCCCCGCCCCGGCCATCCGTCGCATCTTCCGTGACCGCCCGCAGGGTTTTTTGTTAAGGCTACAGAGCCCTCTCGCTTAAAC
>JAEZKS010000081.1 GCA_023436075.1 Methanobacteriota archaeon | reverse complement strand
CTTCTCGCCATTACGGAGTGCATCGGTCCAGTCGCCAGGATCGAACCGCTTTGAGTCAAGGTAAGGGGCGGTTTTCTCGTAACACGCGATACAAAAGCGGCTGTTCCCATACGACACCCTGATCGCTTCGTGTGCCAGCGATTTGCCGCACTTCGAGCAGTGGGCTTCCGGGTCCCCGGTCTCTCGACCCTCTCCTGTAACCCGGGCGTAGCAGTCGGGGCAGTAGCTGAATCCGCCGTCTTTTACGGCCGGGTCATAGGGCGTCAGCTCCTTGCCGCAGGCAGGGCAATCCGTCAGCCCTTGCGCCTGAGAGCTCTGTGCGCTCGTGTGAATGTCATGGCACCTGCGGCAGTAGTAAGCGTTATTCTTCTGCCACACCTGGTCGAGCCGGAAGTAGCTGCGACACCCGGCGCATTTTACCTCGTGGCCCACGTTGTCTGCCATAACTGCGATGCTCCCTTACGATCAGTCGCACACCATGTTTCCGGCAGCAGCGATAAATAGCTTTCCCGGCCGCCGGCGTGCTGCTTCCAGGCCATATTCTGTCTTTCCTTGTTTAAATATATGCTGAAATTAGTTTCAATAATTTTTGAAATGAATAGGCTTAAATAGATTGCATTTCAATAGATATTGAAATGGTACGTACCGCATGCTGATGGGCCCATAGCAATGCAATGAGGTTATTATATGTCTGGCAATAAGGGAAAAGGACCCAGTAAAATGGCGGAAGGCATCGCTCTACATCGGTTGGACGAATCTCGAAAGCCCGAAGGGGAACGCATCCTGAACGATCCGTACGCGATCCATTTCGTCGACCCGAAGACGCTGGCATTTGCCGCCAGCCATCCTGAAGAGGCCAAAAGAATGGCCGACGAGATGGAGGCGCTCTTTCCGGGGCTTGGCAACTCGATCCGGGCGAGGGTCCGATACTTCGACGATTTCGTCAGGCAGCGCCTCGACGAAGGGACCGAGCAGATGGTCATCATGGGCGCCGGCTACGACACGCGGGCCTACCGAATCCCCGGCATGGAGAAGATCAGGGTGTTCGAAGTCGATCACCCCGACACGCAGGCCGTAAAGATCGAGAAGATCCTGACGATTTTCGGCGCGCTTCCCGGCTACGTTGCGTATGTCCCCGTAGATCTCGAGGCTGAAATGCTGGCTGACCGGCTCAAGGAACACGGCTACGACCCGTCGAAAAAGACGCTCTTCGTCCTGGAGGGGCTCGTCATGTATCTCCCACCGGCTGCCGTCGACGAGATGCTGTCATTCATCGTGCATAACTCCGGCAAGGGCAGTGCGGTCATTTTCGACTACTATCCGCAGTCGGTCCTGGACGGGACGGCCGGCGAGACCGGGAAAAACATCGCCCGATACCTCGAGACCCAGGCTCGCGAGCAGCTGAAGTTCGGCATCGTCGGGGTGACGGCCAAGACGTTTCTGGCAGAGCGTGGCTTTTCAAGCATCACAGAAGTAACCGCCACGGACTATAAGCGGGCCTATTTCACCGGAGCCAACCGGCACCGCCAGGTGTGCGACCTGCTACATTTTGTCCATGCAGAGGTAAGGTAAAATGGCAGTGGCCGGGAGCGAACGTGGAGATGGCCCGCTAGACGAAGGCCTTGCCGTGTTGGAGTCGATCATCTCAGATTCCTCCCGCAGAGAAAAAGTCATTCTGGTGAAAAATCTCGTAAAGAACTACGGCCGGTTCACCGCTGTGGCCGCCGTGTCGTTCCACGTGTACCGCGGAGAGATTTTCGCCCTGCTCGGCCCCAACGGCGCCGGCAAGACGACCATTGTCGAGATCCTGGAGATGACGAAGGCTCCCACAAAAGGCTTCATCAGCATCCTGGGGAACGACGTGATGACCGGCATCGCCATGGGCAATGTCTTCATGGGCGCCGACCGGGACGATGCGACGATCAAGGAAAAGATCGGCGTGCTGCCGCAGGCGTTCAATGCCTTCGACCTGCTGACGGTCCGGGAAAACCTCGTTTACTTCGCGAACATGTACGAGAAACACGTGGACGTGGATCGGCTGATCGACGAGATGAGCCTGGGCGAAAAGAGAAACGCCCGGTTTAAGGATCTGTCCGGCGGCCTGAAGCAGCGGGTCGGCATCGCCATAGCGCTGGTCAACGACCCGGAGATCGTGTTCCTGGACGAGCCCAGTGTCGGACTGGATCCCCGCGCGAGAAGGGACGTATGGGATATCATCCTGAGTCTCAAGTCCCGGGGCAAGACCGTATTCCTCACCACCCACTACATGGACGAGGTATACCACCTCGCCGACCGGATCTGTATCATCCACAAGGGCAGTATCGTCGCCGAGGGGTCGCCTGACGACCTTGTCGACCGGTACGGCGGGGGCAACACGCTCGTCTTCCGGGAATGCGATTCGGCCACGGACAGCCAGGTGCTCGACGCGATCCCGGGAAGCTGGCGTGAGGGCCGCGACGTTCTGGTGAAGCTGCCGCAGGAAGACAACCTGGACCACGTGTCTGACATCCTATCTCTGGCCCGGGCATGCAACTGTCGGTGCAAAGAAGTCTACGTGAGAAAGTCGACGCTCGACGACGCGTTCCTGAACCTCACCGGCGCGAAGCTGATCCAGGAGGGATGATAGTGTCTCCCGTGCTGCGTCGGCTGGCCACTGATCTCAGGTTCGGGCTGCTTATGTACACCCGGAGTCTGCAGGCAATGTTCTTCTCCTTCGTGTTCCCTGTCCTCTTCCTCGCGGTGGTCTGGTTCGTTCTGGGCGACACGCGGGACGGGGCGAACGCAGACCTGATCGAGTACCTGCTCCCTGGAATCATCAGCACGTGCATCGTGTTCTCGGCGATCAGCTGCACCGCCGGTTCGATCGTCAAGTACAGGGCTGGCGGCACCTTCCGGAAGCTCATGACCACGCCGCTGTCCAGCTACGAGCTGAACGCTTCCAGGATCATCAGCGGGATGATCGTCGTACTGCTCTCATCTGTAGTATCGCTGATAGTGGCCTGGCTGGAGTTCGGGATAGCGCCGTCGATCAATGTCGTGTCAGTCCTCGTGATCCTGACCGGCTCCGTAACCTTCGTCGGCATGGGCATGGTCGTGGCCTACCTGATCAATGACCCGGACTCAGTCAACGCGGTAACGTACGTCGTCGTCCTGCCGCTGGTCGTCCTGTCGGGCTCCTTCTTTCCTGTAGAGCGGCTTCCGGGGCTGCTCATGTTCCCGTCGATCCTGTCGCCGCTGACATACCTCAACGATGGCCTGCGGGACGCCATGTTCGGTGGTAGTCTCCGTGACGCAGCCTTCAACCTGGGTATCTGCGGTTTCCTGGGGTTCATGGTATTCGTCATCGGCGTGGCCATACTGATGGCTAAAGAAGAGGCTTAAAACACTCGGTTAATTTGTGTTTCAAAAGGATTTTATTTTATGCGGTAAACAAGGTCTCTGAACGTGAGGTGGATCAAAATGGACATGGACAAGCTGGAGCAGGAAGAGACCGCAGCCACCGTATTCTCTTATCTCATTCGTGGCCTCTCGAATGGCAATAGTCCGGCGATCAGGGCAGAGCTCATGGAAAAGATGAAGCCGATCAAGGAACTGTACAGCCTGTCGGACGAGGTGTACCCGCTCTACGTAGACATGTGTATCGAGAAGCGGCGGTTCCTCAAGGTGCAGGACGCCATGGAAGCCTTCGGGAAAAAGCTGGAGTCTGAAAACCTCAAATGGGAGGACGAGCGCGCTATCATGGGCTGGATCGGCGAGATCATGCGGCAAAACAAGACGACCGGCAACGTCAAGACGAAGCGCAGATGATGCATAGAGAATAACAGATAGAAAATATAGCAAAATATATTGGCTTGCCGCCCCTACCTACTTTTTAACGATCGGATGAAAACGATCGTCTTCCTCGAGGTTCTCATGAAAGTGTTTGGCATCTGCGGCAGCCCGCGCGCGGGCGGCACCGACTATGCGGTAAACTACGCGCTCGGCCTCCTGAAGGAAAAAGGCTGTGAGACAAGGTACTTCTCCGTCCGGGGCAAGGATATCCGGTTCTGCCTCCACTGCGACTATTGCGTCAGGGAGAAGAAGGGTTGCATCCACAAGGACGCGCTGGCCGAGTTTTACGAGGGCATGATCTGGGCCGACGGCGTGATCATCGGCACCCCGTGCTACCAGGGCACGCTCAGCGGGCAGGCTAAAACGCTTATGGACAGGTGCCGGGCCATCCTGGCGAAGGACCCGCTCATCCTGAAGGGCAAGGTAGGCATGGGCCTTGCCGTCGGCGGCGACCGTAACGGAGGACAGGAGATCGCGCTGCAGATGATCAATAACTTCTATGTGATCAACGAGATGCACCCCTGCGGCGGCGGCTCGTTCGGGGCCAATCTCGGCGGCACGCTCTGGTCGCACGATAAAGGCAAAGACGGCATCGCGGCCGACGAGGACGGCTTGCGGACAGTAAGGAAGACGACAAACCGGTTCTATGACATGATGCAGAAGGTCCGGAGTGATACCTGATGGTGAGAATAGCGTGGGGCATAACTGGATGCGGCGACAAGATCGAGGAGATCGCCGCACTGATGATCGAGCTCAAGAGACAACATGACCTGAAGGTGGACGTATACGTCTCCAAAAACGCGGTAATGATGCTCAAATGGTACAAGCTCTGGGACAAGCTCAAGGACCAGTTCTACGACCTGCGTACGGAAGTCAACTCCAATGCGCCGTTCCTCGTGGGCAAGCTCCAGACCGGAGACTACGATCTCTTCCTGGTGGCCCCATTGACCGCGAACTCCGCGGCCAAGATCGCGGGCGGCATCGCTGACACGCTGATCACCAACTCTGTCTCACAGGGCGCCAAGGCTAATGTGCCGATCTACGTGTACCCGCCTGACAACAAGCTGGGCGAACTGGAAACCATCCTGCCCGGCGGCAAGAAGCTCACGCTCTACATCCGGGACGTCGACGTGGAGAACGTGAACAAGATCCGCAAGATGAAGAGCATCACCGTGCTGGAAAACGTGCAAGACATCCGGGGCGTTATCGAGGAGTACGTGAAGAAAGAGCAAAAATAGTCATGCGTCGCATGATATAGGCTCACGCCAAACGATCTTCTCGCCAAGGGCGCCAAGGACGGAAGCACGCCAAGACTATTTTCATAAGAGACGGCTACGTGTGCCTATTTCTTAATAGCCTTGGCGAACTTGAAGTCCTTGGCGCCCTTGGCGAGAGTATAGTGCTACTCGTTGCCGAAACAAGGGCAAACGCCATTCTGTCATTCCAAACCATCACCTTTTTCTTTATCAGCGGCTTTCTCTATTCCAGCATGCACGCCGACTTCAAAGACATCAAAGCCATCGTCGTCGACATCGACGGCACTCTCACCGACATGAAACGGCTGATCAGCCTGGAGGCCGTCCGGGAGATGCGGCAGATGCCCATCCCGGTCATACTCTCGTCAGGCAATGTGATCTGTTTCGTCCGGGCTGCGTCCAAGCTGATGGGCGCCAGCGACATGATGATCGGCGAGAACGGCGGCGTAGTGCTGGCCGGCTTCGACGCGAAAGCCATCGTGCTCGCCGACATCGGGCGATGCCGTCAGGCACGAGGCGTCCTGAAGAAAGAGTTCCCGGAGCTTGAGCCGCTGGATGAGATCTACCGGAAGTCCGAGCTCGCGTTCCGTCGGAACATCGATGTCGGTAAGGCCCGGCGCATCATGGCAGAGCAGTTCCCGGAGCTGGAGATCGTCGACACGCAGTTCGCGCTGCACCTGAAGCACCGGAGCGTCAACAAAGCCACGGGCATGCGGAAGATCGCCGAGATCATGGGGCTGGAACCGAAGAACTTCGCAGCCATGGGCGACTCGGAGAACGACCTGCCCGCGCTTAAAGATGCGGGCGTTGCTCTCGCCGTGGGCAATGCAGCGTCGGAACTCAAGGCGGTTGCCGACTACGTGAGCAAGGCTCCATATGGCGAAGGGGCTGCCGAGGCGTTCGCGTGGCTGCGATCAAAGCTCTAAATGCCTATTCCTCTTCGGTGATCGCGTGGTTATAGTCTACCCGCACAACCGCGATCGCGTTCTCATTCTTGAACGTATTATACCCGGACGCCGAGACCTCCAGCGTCATGTACCCCGAGTTCTGGTTGGAGTTCAAGTTCACGTTATTGGTCTTCGACAGGTAAGCGACACCATACCGATCAGTGACGTCGCTTCCGGCCCCTGAGAGACCATGGACGATGACGCTGGCCCCCTCTATCGGGTCGCCGTTGGCATCGACCACTTTGACCCTGCACGTCCAATTGTGCTCCGCAGGACCGAATCCCGCCTTGGTGATCATGAGCATGTTTCCATCCTTGCCGCTTACCTCGTAGACGGTGGCGCTCATCGACTTCTGGGGCTTGAACCCGTTCACTGCTGCCACCATGGCCGCCAGGGCGATCACGCCGACCACGAGGACGACGATCAGCCGCACCGGGAGGCCTTCAACCGCCTCATCGTTCTTCAGGAGACTTCTTTCGCTTTTCATGGAGATCACTTTCATTTGTATGCAAATTAGTAAGTGCTTAAGGTATATAAATTTTCACCAAATTGCAATTAATATCTTAGAGGTCTCGGAGGTTGGCAAGAGGGCTCCGAGTTTCAACACAGAGCCACAGCGAACACAGAGGACGCACAGAGGATACTTTTTAATAAACGGCTGACACATGAGCCATGCTTTATTC
>JAEZKS010000051.1 GCA_023436075.1 Methanobacteriota archaeon | reverse complement strand
GTTCTCGCTCACAGGGCTATGGGAACGCGTGACAAAGTTCAGCCTGAAGCACGCTAAAGTGATCGTGCTGATCGCCGTGCTGATCGCCATACCATCGGCGTACTACGCCACACAGATGAACACAGGTATGGACACCGTGTCGATGCTGCCGACGGGAGTCGAGAGCAAGACCGGCTACACCCTGATGGCGGACGAGATGGGCAGCGGCACGATGAGCCGGGCCATGATCACGGTCACGCTGCCGAATAACATCACCGACGCTCAGAGTCTGCCGTCGACGGACGCTCTGGGCAGCATAGCGCAAATATCAGCCGAGATCGCGAAGATTCCAGGCGTAGATAAGGTGTATTCGATCACCAGCCCGGCGGGCTCGGCGATCGACTACCAGAACCTGGCTTCGCTCCCGGCCGCTGAGCAGGCGGCCTTCATGACCAACCTGCAGCAGTCCGTAGGCGTAGACAACCGAACGACGCTCATCTACGCGTCATTCGCCGGTTCCCCGTATGCCAACGAGGCATATGACGCTATCGACGAGATGCGCTCGACACTCGAGGGCTACTCGGACGGAGCCGGAGCCGGTGCAGAGTTCCACGTGGGCGGCGCGTCAGCGATGATGCACGACGTGGAGTCGTCCATGATGAGCGGGTTCTACATCGTAGTGCCTATCGTCGTAATCGGCATCCTGCTGATCCTGTTCGCGCTGCTGAGGTCCGTCCTCCTGCCGCTGCGGATGATCATCTCGCTGTCGATAGCCATCCTCGTCACGGTAGCAGCGTTCACTCTCGTCTTCCAGTACTGGCAGAACGAAGTGATCATCTTCATGCTGCCGATGATGCTCTTCTGTGCATTGATGGGCACAGGCGTGGATTACGACATCTTCCTGGTGTCGCGCATCCGCGAGGAGAAGCTCAAGGGCGCAACCGACCGGGAGGCCATCATCAAGGCGGTCAAGTCGACCGGGACGATCATCGCCATCTGCGCATTCATCATGGGCGGCGCCTTCAGCACGCTGATGCTGTCCAAGATGCAGATGATGCAACAGATGGGCTTCGTCCTGTTCTTCGGCATCCTGATCAACGCGATCGTGATGCTGCTGTTCGTGGTGCCCGCCATCATGTGCCTCATGGGCAAGTGGAACTGGTGGATGCCCGGACAGAAGAAAGAAGAGAAAGAACTCGAACCAGAGATAAAGGCTTAGCCGGGGATTTCCCCCGGCAATCTTTTTTTAGATTACACGACGTTCTTTATATAATCATTCTCGAAAGTTCTGGACAGGCTTTCTCGTGTTATAACACCAAGTTCACCAGGTACGCCAGGTACACAAAACGGTTAAAAAGCTACGTGTAGCCTTGTCATAAACTGAATTGTGTACTTCGCGGACTTTGTGTACCTGGTGTTATAACCACGGACTCAGCCTATACAACCTTTCAAAAATGACTATAAACGTCTGTTGCGTCTTTTGTGCCAGCCGTGTCCATAGCGTTCTATAAAATAGTGGCAATATTGTACCCTTTCGCAGGCTTGTAATACTTTAGGCGTGAAACCGTAGCGCATGGTAGAAACGACCAAGAGCGGGGACAGGACGATTGAGAGATCGAACGCTGCCAGCGGCGCCAGGATAGAGGGCGTGGGTTTCAAGATCGGGGCGCCGGCAGTCCTTTACATAGCCGTGGCTGCGCTGATTAGTTACGCCTATAGCCCCTCGTTCGACATCCCCGGGACGTCTCACCTCTGGACGTTTGTCGCCGGCTGCGCTCTGCTGGTCGTCGGGCTGGCCCTGTTCGCGCTGTCGGTGAGACACCTCCTGGACGCATTTCTCAGTGATACGCTTGCGACAGAGGGCCCGTTCGCCGTCGTCCGGAACCCGATGTACGCCATCGGCATCGTCTTTTTAGCGCCGGGGATCGCGCTGGTGATCGGCTCGTGGCTGGCCCTGCTGGCCCCGATATTCACGTTCCTGCTCTTCCGGCTGTACATTCGCGAGGAGGAGGCATACCTGCGCGAGAAGTTCGGCGAGGCCTACGAGGAATACCGGAAACAAGTGCTGATCGGCTTCTTCTGAACCGGGCGGATGCCCGATAGCGTGACGAAGGCTAAATAGCCGGACAATATAGATTAGTGATCATGAAGTGGACAGAAGTGACTGTTCCAACAGGCGCCCGGGTGCAGCTTGTCGACGTTTCGCAGAAGGCAGCGGAGGTCGTCGCAGCGAGTGGCGTTAAAAACGGCACGTGCTACCTGTATGTACCTCATACGACGGCAGGGATCACCATTAATGAGAACGCCGATCCGGACGTTGTCACAGACATCATCAACGGCCTGGAAAGGTTCGTGCCCGCCCGAGGCGATTACCGCCACGCGGAGGGTAACTCCGACGCTCACATCAAGGCGTCGCTCATGGGCTTCTCCTGCATGGTGCCGATCGTCGACAGCCATCTGGCTCTCGGCACCTGGCAGGGTATCTACTTTTGCGAGTTCGATGGGCCGCGCCGGCGGAAGATGCTGATCGGAGTCTCAGGCGATTGAGCTCACCCGCCGATCGTCATCTTTATATGCGTGACCTGCGTTGTGATCACATATGGTAAGCGAACGTTCGCTTACTTCAAATATGACGGACGGATCGAAATGAGCATGCTGTATTTGCTGAAGCCGCTGAAGGACCGGACCCTGCACTCGCTTTGCCTGAGACTGCAGGTGGCTGGCGTCACGCCGAACATGGTCACGGCCGGCGGCCTGCTCCTGTCGGTCATGGCCGGGCTGCTGGCCATGTACGGTCATCTGTGGTGGAGCATCGCGCTTTTCCTTGCCGGCGCATGCCTCGATGCTGTCGATGGCTCGCTCGCTCGTGCCTGCGGTATGACCACGGAGTTCGGCCGGTACTTTGACAGCTTCTGCGACCGGTTGTCTGAGCTGGCGCTGGTCGCCGGCGCAGTCGCCGGTGGGGCTACTACCGCGGCATTTCTGGTCGTCGTCGGCTCGTTCGCGCTTCTGGTGGCCCGGATCTACAATCACCGGAAGGGCAGGGACTCGAACGCAGCCTTCTTCGGTCGGCCGGAACGAATCGCGTTCCTGGTGGCCGGCTTGCTGGCCCCGGGACCCTTCGGGATCGCGTTGCTGGCGATCGGCGGCCTGCTGGGCGTCGCTTCATCCGCATGGGTGGTGGCATCGGGCTTTGGACCCGGCAGCACAAAAATGCAGAAAGCGAAGGAAACCGCCGACTCGGGCAAGCCCGGCGCAGGGTCGGCGATCCGGTAAATGGTGGTCATCGTGAGCGTAAAACGTACGAACTCCAGGATCGGCCGGCCGGTGCGGGCGCCCGGCGAGAAAGGCACGAAGGAGAAGATATTCGAGGCCGCTGTCGACCTGTTCGCGGAAAAGGGATTCGAGGGTGTCTCGGTACGAGAGATCGCGCGGGCGGTCGGCATCAGCGAGAGCACTGTGTACAAGCACTACTCGAGCAAAGACGCTATCCTCGAGGCGATCTTCGCCTACGTGGAGACGAAGCTCTACGCGACGCCCTGGGTCACCGACGACTGCGTCGACGGGGTCCTCGATTCCATTGCTGTCCACGGGATGCCCGAGCGGATGTTCCAGTTCCTGGTGGCCGATCCGTACCTGAACAAGATCATCCGGATCATGCTTATCGAGTTGAACCACAACGAGAAGATCCGTGACTACGTCCGCCGGGAGCTGTTCGAGCGGCCGGTCGACGAGAATGAGGTTATGTTCAGGAAGCTCGCAGAGCGGGGCAAGATCCGCGACTACGATCCCCGGGCTCTGGCTACCATTTACTACGCGTTCATCATCTATCGGTACTTTATGACGTTCATTCTCAGCCGGGAAGGCCAGGCTGGCAGCGTCCCCCCTGAGATGGCAGGGCCGCAGATACAGCAGCTGTTCGCCAAGATCTTGCTCACCGCAGGCGATGGCGAACGTGGCCGCGAATGATGCTTTTCTGCCTGTAAACGCTAATTTAATATAGTAGCGGGTTGTTTCATAATATGTAAGTAAACGTTTACTTACATATATGGAAGGCTGTCCATGAACGCAAAGCGTGGGAAGAGAAAGACGGGCCGGCCGGTGGCAGTGCCGGGCGAAAAGAGCACGAAGGAGAAGATTTTCGACGCCGCAGTAGACCTGTTCGCAGAGCGGGGCTACGACAGCGTATCCATCCGAGATATTGGCCAGGCCGTCGGCATCACGGAAGGCGCGGTCTACCGGCACTACGCAAGCAAAGACGATATCCTGGAAACCATTTTCTCGTACGTGGAGGCCCGCATTTACTCGCCGCCCCCGGCGGGAAGCATCGACGCCATGCTGGACTCCGTATCGCTGCAGCAATTCCTTGAGGGTATGCCCCGGGCCATGTCGGCCGATCCGCACCTGATGAAGATGACCCGGGTCATGATCATCCAGATGTTCCACAATGCGAAGATCCAGGACTATGTCCGCCGGGAGATGTTCGAGCGGCCGGTAGACGAGACGGATAAGCTATTCCGGGCGCTCGCGGCGAGGGGGAAGATCAGGCCCTGCGACACCCGGGCCATGTCAACCATGTTCATCGCTTACCTGGTCTACTGGTATTTCCAGACCTTCATTTTCAGCGATGGCGCGTCGGATCATGCCGGGCAGTCGGCGCAGGAATTGATCAAAGCGTTCGCAGAAATGCTGAAACCGGAGGGGAATGCGACATGAGTTCGCAGCTCACCGTCCGGCGTGACCTCAGGCTCGCATACGTTTGTTCGCTCGCAGTCGCAGTACTCATGATAGTGGTATCGCTGGCCAGCCTCCTGGACTGGCGTTCCCTGTTCCCGGCGGATCAGGCTGTCAATACGGTCGGCACTGACGCGTTCAGCCTCCTCGTTGTGGTGCCGATTCTACTGACGTCGCTCTGGCTCGCCCGCCGCGGCAGTCTTGCCGGCATGCTAATCTGGCCGGGTGCGCTCTTCTTTGCGCTGTACATCTACGCCTTCGATGCCGTCAGCCTCCCGCCGGGAGTGCTTTTCCCGCCCTAAGTCGCGCTCATAATCCTCAGCGCCTGCGGGCTGGCTGCGCTTGTCCCCCGCATTGACGACGAAGCAGTGATGCAGCGGCTGGCCGTTACTGTACCGGCGAGGACGGCAAGCATTGTACTTGTCGCGCTTGCCGTCCTGTTCATCCTGCTCGATGTAGCTGCGCTGGCGGCGGCGATCACCGGCGGTACACCGGTCGGACCGACAGAGCACGCAGCGTGGCTGGTCAATCTTGTCATCGAGTGTCCCCCGCTGCTCCTGGGCGGATTCCTGCTGTGGCGGGGCTCTTCCCCCGGCTACGTGGCCGGCACCGGGCTGCTGCTCCAGATCGGCATGCTGCTGGTAGCCGTCCCGGCCGGAGCCGCGCTCGGATCGTTCATGATCGGGTCATCGGCGGACTTGAACTCCGCCGTGTTGCTTCTGTTCGGCGTCTTCCCCGTCGCCCTGCTCACGCTCTTCCTGCGTGCCGCTGTAAAAGGGCCTGCGAGCAAGGAGGCCCCGTCGTGAGCGTCGTGATCTACTACTTTTCGGGCACTGGCAATTCCCTGGCCATAGCCCGGGGCATCGCGGAAAGGACCGGGGGAATGCTGGTACCCATGGCGTCCATTGCCAGCGAAGAGCGCATAGCGACGGATGCAGACGCCATCGGGATCGTTTTCCCGGTGTACTACGTCGGCCTGCGGCACATTCCGCTCATCGTCGAGCGGTTCATCGTGAAGATAGACGATATAGAATCGAAGTACGTATTCGCCGTCTGTACCTTCGGCGGCGGAGCGGGGCGATCATTGCCGCTGCTGGACGAAATGATCCGGGCGCGCGGCGGCCATCTGGCTGCGGGCTTCGGCGTCCAGATGCCCCAGAACGCATTTGATAAGCCATTCGAGGACCGGGAAAAGATCGTCCGCCGATCAAAGGAGAAAATCTCCGCCATCGCTGAGTGCGTCAACGCCCGGCAAAGTCGCCCGCTCTGCGTCGACGGCCCGGGGATCAAACAGATCGTCGACTTGCTGGACCTGCTGGCGAACTTCTCCGCGACGAGGCCGATTTTCGTCAACAAGATATACCGGATGGCCGGATTCCCGCAGGGCACAAAAGCGTCGTTCTCCGAAGCCATGATCCATCTCGACCGGAGCTACCGTACGGACGAGAACTGCGCAGGCTGCGGAACCTGCGCGAAGGTCTGCCCGGTGCACAACATTGAGATGGTCGACCGTAAGCCCGTCTGGCGACACCGTTGCGAGAACTGTCTGGCCTGCATCAACTGGTGTCCGCGAAAAGCCATCCACGGCTACGGCGAGTTGCCGGGCAGGCAATACCATCATCCCGATGTGAAACTGTCCGACTTCGTAACGAATGGCCGGCAAGCTACAGAAAAAGCTAACATTAGTTAGCTTTATATACTTTAGGCATATTGTATGGATCGTAAAGCTAACATTTGTTAGCTTTAGTGGCGATGCATATGACGGAAAATGCGAAAGGCAATGGAAAACGGATCGCAGTCGCGTATTACTCGATGGAGGGCCACACCGAGAAAGTGGCCATGGCTCTCTCGGTGAAGCTGAATGCCGACCTGATCAGGATCGAGACGGCTCGCGAAGAAGGCCGTGGCATCAAAGCGCTTAAGGCGGCGCTGGGACTCAAGTCCGGCATCATGCCGTGCAAGTGCGACCTCTCGGACGTGGACTTTCTGGTGATCGCCTGCCCGGTCTGGGGCAGAAAGACGCCACCATATGTGAACAAGTACCTGTCGACAGTGAAGAACATTTCCGGTAAGCCGTTTTCTGTCATGGCAGAGATGAAGTCGGCGGGCGCTGACCGCACGATAGCGCAGGTCAGGAAAGCGCTGGAAAAGAAGGGCATGCGATTCGTCTCATCGACTTACACCGTCGAGAGTGAGGTCGAAGCGAACTTGTTTGTCGGCAACGTAGTCTCGTTTGCCAGAGGCATAGCCGCCGCAGAATAACGAGGTGTGTCAGGCATGACCGAGAATGCGAGAAAGACGGGCCGTCCAGTCAAGGTCGAGGGCGAGAAGAGCACGAAGGAGAAGATCTTCGACGCCGCGATCGACCTGTTCGCAGAGCGAGGCTACGACGGCGTGTCCGTGCGCGATATTGCAAAAGCCGTGGGGATCAAAGAGAGTTCCCTGTATAAGCATTATGCGAGCAAGGAAGAGATCCTCGAGTCGATCTTCGAGTACATGAAGGGTATGCTCTACAGCCAGACTGTGCCAGCCGACTACGATGCCTTCGTAGAAACCACGCCCGTGGACGTGATCCTCGGGAACGGGTTCACGCAGCTGGCCTCATACATGGCAGACCCGTACATGCTGAAGATCATGCGCATCATCACCATCGAGATGTATCACAACGACCAGATACGGGACTTTTTCCGCGCCCAGATGTTCGAGCGGCCGGTAGATGAGATGGAGACGCTGTTCCGTAAGCTGGCGGAGAATGGCAAAATCAAGAGATATGATCCCAGGGCGCTGGCAACTGCATACTTCGCGTTCTCGGTATACATGTACTTCGATACCTTCATGATCCGCTATGGCGAGCCGCTGGACTACGGGCGCATCGAAGAGGAGTCGCGTGCCCAGATGAAGCTGTTCGTGGACATGCTCAAGCTGGATGGGAATTAGAATGAAGATATTGACGATCATGGGAAGCCCGCGCAAGGGCAACACGTACCGCGCCGTACGACGCATCGAAGAGCATATGAACGCCATGGGCGACGTCGAGTTCGAGTACCTGTGGCTGAAGGACATAGGATTGGCGAGCTGCAAAGGCTGCACGACATGCTTCCTCAGGGGCGAGCAGCATTGCCCGTTGAAAGACGGCCAGGAAGAGATCGAGAAGAAAATGCTGTCCGCCGACGGCGTCATCTTCGCCTCGCCCAACTACGCCAGCAACGTCAGCGGCCTGATGAAGACCTTCATCGACCGGTTTGCCTATGCTGGCCACCGGCCCCGCTTCTACGAGCAATATGCGCTGTATCTATCCACGAGTGCAGGTCCAGGCGGGCTTAAAAAGTGCCTGGCGGCCATGCAGGGGCCGATCTCCCACTTCGGCTTCCGGACTGCCGGCCGGATCGGACTCATGACGCCTCCATTCGAGGTGCCACGGAAGTACGCCGATAAGAACGAGAAGGCGCTGGCAGCCGCTGCGCAAAAGCTTTACGTAATGATCAAGAATAAAGGCCTTGCCACCCCGGACTTCTCCGACGTACTGGGATTCCGGTCCATACAGACCATGGGCATCGAGCTCGGGAGTATGTACAGTGAGATCTATCCCGCCGATCTCGCCTACTGGAAGGAGAAGGGCTGGATGGACAGGCGTATATACTACTATACGCCTGCGAAGATCGGCCCGGTCAAAAGGGCGTTCGCGAGGATAGCGGTCGCAGCGATCATGATCTACCTGAAACGGACGCTGTTTGCTGACACAGGAAAAGTGAAGAGGTAAAAGCGAGCACCGTCGGCGACATCCAGGTTTCGCGGTAAAATGGGAATGAACGGTGAGACTATGCTGACGGCAATATCGAAAGAAAATGACCGGCTAAAGGCTGCCCTGGCATACCTGCTCGGGTTCTTTACGGCCGTTCCTATCCTGCTCAAGGCCGGTGGCGATCGCTACGTCAAGTTTCACGCATGGCAGTCGATCATCTGGAGCATCGTGGAAAAGTGGCTGGTTAGTTAAGTGGTGAAAAACATGAGCATCTTCCAGAAAATCATCGAACCGTATAAGACGTACCGGCTCGAGCGTTTCAACACGCTGGAGAAGTCGCTATGCGAAGCCGAAGGATGTGTCCGGGCATCGCCGCATTCGCCGGAGAAAGGGCAGGCAAACAAGCTGAAGGTGACGCTGCGGTCGTTGCCAAAGCAGCTCTCGCTGGCAAAGGGCATCGACAGGAGCCTGATGGAGGCAAAGGCGAGCCCGACGAATGCGAAGAGAACGATGGACGAAGCCTCGCTGAAGGCGTTCGAGACGCTGGCCAGGTCGAAAGGTGTCGCCGCCATAGGATACACGCAGGTGCCGGAAGATGCTGTTTTCAAGGACCGTGCCGTGCTGTTCCCGTACGCGATCGTGCTGACGATGGAGATGGACAAAGCAGCCGTAGACAGCGCGCCATCGCCGGCGGCGCAGCGGGAAGGCATCGATACGTACGAGCGGCTCGGGAACATCACCAACGAGCTGGTCGATTACCTGCGGAACAAAGGCTATGCAGCCCACGCCGGCCACCCGGCGAACGGCGTGGCGCTGTACCCGAAGCTGACGCAGAAGGCCGGGCTCGGCTGGAAGGGCCGTCACGGCCTGATCATCACTCCTGAGTTCGGCCCGAGGACGCGGCTGTCAGCCATCTACACTGGCATTGAGAACCTGCCGATCACTGACAGCGACCTCCATTCGTGGATTCCTGGCTTCTGCGCGAAATGCGGCAGCTGCATACGTTCCTGTCCGGAGCAGGCGATCCTGGAGAAGCCCATCGAGCACGAAGGAGGGGCTGTCACGCACATTGTCAAGGATCGATGCGTCGGCTGCACGGTCTGCATGAAGGCGTGCGCCTTCAACAAAAAGGGTTACATCAGCATAAAATCCACATTCAACCAGCGGGCATCATAGCCAAAATACAATATATTAGCGAAACATTCGATGAAAAGGGCTACTTCATGCTTCTAATCTAATATATTTCCATATTCTTCAATTGAGTAGCTAACACACGATACATAAAGCATATGATTAGTATTCCGCAACATTAGTTTTTTATAAGAATACTTTTTATAAGAATAGTATTTGCATATCAGTCAGGTACCAGCCAATCTATACTAAACTAATAGCATATTGAATATTGAGTTTAATTTCAAATCCAAGAACGTGATTGCCTTGACAAATTCTGTTATCGGAAAAGCGTCAATGATCGTATCCATAATAATATTAATGTTTATGGGTTTTACACAAGATGCACAAGCACTTGAAGGTTCAATAACCGGAATTGTACTTGATAAATATGGCAATAATATTCCAAATGCAACGGTTAAACTATTGACTGACGGACAGTTAGTAGATAGCTGTGCAAATCCTCAACTGACAAACGTAAATGCCAGTTCATATCTCTTCATCGGAAGATATCAGTTTATAGGAATACCTTATGGTCAGTATACCGTTACCGCTGAAAAGCATGATGCCGCTGGTATTTTGCATACTGCCAACTTATCCGTCAATTTAAATTCCGGTACTGTCACTGCTGACATAGTAATACCTGACATCTTGGTCACGGCAATAGGGACAGCAAGCCCTGTGCCGACACCATCAACGGTAGTCGAAGACAAACCGACGCCGGCATCCTCACCAGGCTTTGAAGCATTTATCGCCATTGGCGGATTAGCAACTATCGTATTCTTTTATAGAAAGACGAAAACCAATTAGTAATTCGATACTAAAAAGGCACATAAGAAAAATAATAGCCGTAGCCGTATTGGCGGCATAGGCGTCAATACGGCAACGATCTGCTCATCCTTCGACTTTTTCGTCATCAGCTGTCTTTCTTGGCTCTGTCAGCAGGTTTTTCGCCATGTCCAGCGCCTTCAGCAGCACCAGGAACGCGCCTGCCCCTCCTACGACGAGCCCTATGACATCCAGAGACTGGAGGATCAGTGTCGTCGCATGCTCCGATATGCGGCCATAGACCGACGGGTAGGCGCCGTTCCACAGGATGCCGCTGGCGATCCTGTCTAACTGCCACAGGACGACCAGGCCGATCAGCACCAGGACGAAAATTGCGATCAGGTTGCGGACGCTGCCCACGTTGATCCAGTTAATGCCCAGCAGCAACAGAAAGATCGCCGCCGCCAGGATATAGACCTTGTTGACCAGCAGGAAATACAACGCTTCGGGGGGAAGGACGTATTTCGCCGCCTCTCCGGCCGCCGCTACGATGATGATTCCCAGCACTACCATCGATAGCAGCGCTGTGAGCTTTCGATTGTTATTGTTGATGTTCGTATCCATCTTTTCACTCCCATCGCTACCCCCTCTGTACAAGCATCTATAAGTGGCCAAATATTTAATCTTTTTAGTGTTTTTTGAATTATTTTGATTTATTTGCAGAATTACGGAAACATTTTTGAAAAAAGATGTCGACTGCCGATCAGCCACAAATTTTTAGACAGTTCGGATGCAACCAGATAATCAGACAGGCATGAGACGGCAAAGGTGAATCACGCCATGGCAGGAGC
>JAEZKS010000040.1 GCA_023436075.1 Methanobacteriota archaeon | reverse complement strand
TTATTGCACCGTACCGGGTCAGGATAGCCGTGTATTGGCCGAGCATCATCTCGACCAGCTCCATTGCTGGGCCTTTGAATGACGACTCGATGCTTCTTTCGAAGGAACCGTCATGCATATACTCATTAATGTTCCATAGCTGCCCCAGGACAAAGAACAAAAACAAGCCTATGGCGACGAAAATGATGCGATTGCCGGTAAGGTCATGGAATTCTTTGCGGGCTATGATCAGTCGCTTTCCCATACAGGCTCCCTCAACATGATGAATTTGAACGCCGAAGAGAAAGTCTGGTTACGGGCTATATAGCGATTCTCTCACAATCTCATAATGCTTAAATCTCGCCTGATACGACGCATGGGTGCCAGCAATCATAAGCAAAATTCAGCGAGCGATTACCTAAAAGACGAATGACGGGAATATGCGGCTCTGCCAACATATTCGCCGTGGCTGTATTATCTTTGTTTAGTTTACTGTTTCTGGATGATGAACATGCCTGTCTGCAGATCGGCAGCCTCTTCAGGCGTAAGCTGCTCGATACACACGCACTCGTCGACGATGGCGCTATTGCCCATCGGGTCCTCGATCACCAGCGTGAAACACGTCTTGCCGTCCCGGGCCGCCTCGATCTCGCCCAGCAACGTATCGGCGCGCTGTACTTCTTCCTCTTTCTCTGCCCATTTCCTGGCCATCAGCAAAATGCGCTCGACGCGGTCGAGAATGCCTTCTACGTTGGATATAAACGCTTCCGACGCCGGCCCCGGCTCGATGTCGACACCCCATTCCGGGATGCGCATGGTTCCCGACGTAGAGCGGATGACCCGCGTGCACAGGTGATCGGCAGTCGAAACTTTCATGGAATGGCGCGTGGGCTCTTTCTGGCCCAGAATAAGCGTGTCTGCGTAGCGAAACCCACAGGTACAGACGGTACTGATCTCCATCACGTCGCCGAAATAAGGGATGTTGTCCTGGTGCCAGCGCATTTCAAGCGCACAATGGCACACAGGGCAGTTAGCGGCTCCCGCGACGACGCTGTCAGATGAAATGTCGATGTTCTCGGTCGGGTGGCTCATCGACACCTGATGAGACTTACTTCCCCGTAAACTTTGTCCTGTCGATCTTGATAGACATCGGGGTTACGACGATGAGATTGTCGTCCTTGATCATTGCGATGTCGCCGCGGACGTCGGATGCGACCTGTTTCAGGTCTTTCAGCGCGCGGTCCCTGGTGAGGCTGTCGCCCTTCACCGGCGAGATGTCGACGACCACGATGTTGCCGTTGTAGATCTCCCGCTTCAGCTCGGGGATCTGTGCCAGACTGGAGAGTTCCGCGACCCGCACGTAGGTCTCCGCCGGGCCGGACCCGACGCTCTGCTCCATGTCGCCCAGATCGATCTCGGTGTATTCCTCTTCGTCTTCCGTTGGTTTTCCACCGAACATCTTGCCAAGTATTCCTTTGCTTGCCATTGAATCCATCCCTTTAAGTTTGCCTATAGTCGTTATTAAATAATGTTATTAAATAATAGCTTGTCGGTCGTCTCATAGCTCGAGGTTCCAGATGCGGTCGCCCACGTAGTGGACCGACTTCACTGCCTTGCCCCGGTTGCCCATCATGCCGTCTGCGTTGACCAGCGCCCGGCCGATGGCCAGCGGCTTGTGATGCACCTCATCGCAGATGATCACAAGATCTCCTCTGCGTATGCCGTTATCTACGTTTACGATCCCCGGGCTCATGATGTCCGCGCCCTTAGCCACGAACTTGATTGCGCCCATGTCCACCGTGACAATCTTCTTCTTCGGCTTGATGAACATGGCTCCCCTGACCGTGGGGAAGAAAACTGAATTTTCCACTGAAAACAGCCACGGCTGCCCGTTGACCAGGATGAACTCCTGGGCCTCGTCGGTTTCCGCGATCTCCAGCGTCTTGCCCGCGAATGCCGCGTCGATGTCCTCACCAAAAGATGCCCTCAGGCTTTCAAGGACTTGTTTCACGGCATCGTCTCTCAAATGATGTCTTGCCTTGATCCTCAAAGACTGAACCCCGCTTTTCTTCTTAAGGTTGGAGTCTTATCGTTTTTCACTCATCGTTTTTACAATAGCGCCGCCGTGGAGTTCCAGCGAACCCCTTGACCGACGTGCTTATGCTCATTATTTTGCCTTTATGTGCTATTCTGATATATAAACATTGTAGTGGTGTAGTCTCTTTTTTCGGATTATACAAAGGGCCGGATTCCAGCGGCGAGAACTGAATCCAGGCGATCCGTACTTGCGCGCGAGCGCCGTCGGCGGGTGCCATTTGCAACGCCTGCAGGCGCTATGTTCAGCGTTCTTGCAGGCGTCGATTGCCGGGGATTTTCAATCATGACCCTCAAGTGCAAGGAGGTCTCAGAGGTTTGCGAGAGGGCACCGAGCTTCAACACAGAGGGCACAGAGGTCACAGAGGACGCACAGAGGACGAATAAAATATGGCTCATGTCAGCCGTTTTGTTAAAAATATCCTCTGTGATACCTCCGTGCCCTCTGAGACCTCTGTGTTGAAGCTCGGAGACCTCTCGTAACCTCTGGAGCCTCTCCAAAGAGTGCAAAAGAATATAACTACCGGAAGCCCTTTTTAACACTGCAGACTGCGTTCTGCGATAAGTATAAATATGGTTCGCGAGATTTACTCTCTCGTATCATCATTGCATTATTTAGCGGAGATATTTTATGAGCCAGAGACCTCTTGACGTCCTGAACGAGTCCCTGAACTCTCCAGTGATCGTGCGCCTGAAGGGCGGCCGCGAGTTCCGGGGAGAGCTGCAGGGCTACGATATGCACATGAACCTCGTCCTCGACAACGCGGAAGAGCTGAAGGAGAACGAGCAGTCGAAGAAGCTGGGCACCATCATCGTGCGCGGCGACACGGTGGTATACGTCTCACCGTAATCTTAATAAACCAGACGTGCAGTATTAACGCGGAAAAGGTGAATCACAATGACCAAAGGAACTCCATCACAGGGCAAGCGGCAGAAACGGGTACATACGGTCTGCAGGCGCTGCGGCAAGGTGTCCTTCAACTTCAACAAGAAGGTTTGCGCCAACTGCGGCTTCGGCCGGTCTGCTAAGCTCAACAAGTGGAGCTGGCACAGCCATCTCGCACGCAAGGCCTGGTAATGAAAAACTGCCCTATTTTTCTTTCATCCGACGAAACTATTTGAACCCACAGGGTTCAATGGCATGTGAAAACGGATCAATGTAAAGCCTCGAAGGTGCATGGGCTGTGAAGGACAAGTGTGGCGTCGTGGGTGTCTGGTTCGACAAGGAAAAGAACAGGGACGCCGCCGCCATATACATTTATTATGCCCTGCAAGCATTACAGCACCGCGGTCAGGAGTCCTCTGGCATCGCGGTGACAGGGGGCAGCAGCGTCATCGCTGACAAGGGCATGGGCCTGGTGACGGACTATTTTAGCCGCGAGCGGCTGCAGCGGCTGGCGGGATTCGCCGGCATCGGGCACGTCCGCTATTCGACGACCGGCAGCTCCAAGCTGGAGAATTGCCAGCCATTCACCGTCCAGTTCAAGGGCGGGACCATCGCGCTGGCCCACAACGGCAACCTGGTCAACTACCGCGAGCTGAAGAAGGAGCTGGAAGCCGACGGCCGCATTTTCACGTCCGACTCGGATACCGAGGTCATCGCCCATCTTCTGGTCAAGGAACTGATGCGCAACGACCTGGAGAACGCGGTCCGGGAGACGATGCGGAAGCTTGTCGGCTCGTATTCGCTGGTCATCCTTCTCGAGGACAAGATAATCGGCGTCCGGGACCCGCTCGGCTTCAAGCCGCTGTGCATTGGCAGAGTCGAGAACGGCTATGTTCTCGCATCGGAAAGCTGCGCGATCGATACGCTCAACGGGGAACTGGTCCGCGACGTGGCGCCGGGAGAGATGGTCGTCCTCGGCGACCGCATCGAGAGCCACAAGCTGTTCAACGCCCGCTGCCGTGCCCACTGCATGTTCGAGTTCGTCTACTTCGCCCGGCCCGACTCAGTCATGGACGGCCGGCTGATCTACAAGGTCCGGCACAGCATCGGCGAGCATCTCGCCAAAGAATGCCCGACGGTCGCCGACATCGTCTCCCCCGTGCCAGACTCGGGGATCACCTCGGCCATCGGCTATTCGAGCACTTCCGGCATCAGGTATGCGGAGGGCATGATCAAGAACCGCTATGTCGGCCGCACTTTCATCATGCCTGGCCAGGACATGCGCGAGACTGCCGTCCGGCTCAAGCTGAACACCGTCAAGGAAAACGTGAGCGGCAAGGACGTCATTCTCATCGATGACAGTATCGTGCGGGGGACGACGTCGCGGCGCATCATCGACCTGATCCGTAAGTCCGGCGCCAGCAAGGTACATGCACGCATCGGCAGCCCGCCGATCATCTCGCCCTGCTACCTGGGCATCGACATGGCCACTCGCGAGGAACTGATCGCAGCTCATAAATCCGTGAAAGGCGTCGAGTTTATGATCGGTGCCGACTCTCTTTATTACATCTCGCTTGAAGGCCTGGTCAAGTCGATTGGCATTCCCCGGGACGATTTATGCACCGGCTGCCTGACGGGTGTCTACCCTGTCGAGATACCTGGCGAGCAGTGCGAGGT
>JAEZKS010000001.1 GCA_023436075.1 Methanobacteriota archaeon | reverse complement strand
CCGGGGAGCTTGACATCGGCGTGAAACGCATCGAAGGACTGGGCCTGTTCGTGGTCAGAACGCTGGTGGAATCGTCCGGCGGCATCGTCCGGGTCGAGGACCGTGTGCCGGGCGACTATGCGAAGGGCAGTCGGTTCATCATCCTGATGCCGGCAAAATATGATGCCCCCTCGTGGGCGATATAGCCCCAGATCGGACATTCGTAAGCCGGTTTCATAGGCCCGAAACTATGGGTATTCCGCCAGGCGTAAAAAGCGCCGTCAAAGAGCTGAAAAGCTGATATTTCGTCTGGTCGACGGACTGGGGCTCAGTCAGGACGCTCAGGTCGACCGGCCTCGCTGATTTCCGTGACTATGGTTCTCATTTCCTCGATTGTTCTTTTGTACCTATCGAACATATCCTCCAGGCCTTCCATACTGGCCTGAGCGTTCTCGAGGCTGATCTTGCATTTTTCGACATCCGGCGTTTTCAGATGCCCGCAGGCATGAGAGACCGCAAATGCCGTGTTCCACTGGTCGTGGAACTCCAGCAACAGGTTCAGCAGGTCATGCCGTACCTGGTTCCACCGTGCCTGGATATCCGCATCGCCGCTCATATATAACTCCACGCTCATGGTTCATCGCCCGTCACGGCGAAGTCTTGTCTACGGGCTGCTTCTCTTTATCACGCAGGTCCTTCTTCTCATCCTCTGATCCTCTAGTTTCTTTGATCTTCCGGTGGGTACCGATGATCTCCTTCTCAGCCCGGGTCACATTTTTTTCCGTCTGCTGTAGCGACCGATCGATGCCGATCTGCAGCTTCTCCTCCTTCTCTAGGTGCTTTTCGGCTTCCGCGACTTTTTTCGTCGCCTCGGTAAAGTGCTCCCGGCTTTTCTCGACCTCTTTGAAGATCTCTTCGCTGCGCTGCTTTTCCTCCCGGTGTTTTCGGATCTCGTCTGTCATGGCGATCGCCTCCGTGCGTTCACTGGTCCTGTCGATCCGGCGTCGACTCGATATCCTCGATGCCTTTCTCCATGGCCCTGGCAGCCTTCTGCTGCTCCTTTTCCACCTTCTTTGCCGACTCGGCGGCCGTTTTAGATGTCTTGACAAGGTTCTCGGCGCGTGATCGCGCCTCCTTGAGCGCTTCTTTCTCGTCCCTCTCCGTCCCCGGATGGGCCTCGACCGTTTCCTCCGCTCTCCGTGCATGCTCCTGTGTTTTTTCGATGTGCTCTACGGCCTTTTCTGCATGCTCGACTGATCGCTCGGCCGCTTTTCGGCTCTTTTCCACAGTTTCTTTGCTCAGTTCGGCCATTATAAGTCTCCTTTCATGTCCAGACAGGCGCGGCCATGAGCTGGCGTATCATCCCGGTAATAAAACTATCACGGCATACGCGTATATACATGGTCAGAATAAAAGACGATTCGCGGACGCCAGCGCCATCGAGGTCGCGGAAACGGCTTATTTCGAATGATCTACTTGATTGCCGGCCACCAGCCGGGCGATGGTAGATCCTATCACTTCGGCGGGCAGGCGGTAATCTACGGCTCCTGTCTCGATGGCCGCTTTAGGCATGTCGAAGTGCTCGGCCGAGTCCTCGCTTTGCACGATGGTAGTGCCGCCACGCTCTTTGATCGCCTTGATCCCGATGGCGCCGTCTGTCCCCGTGCCAGAAAGCAATACGCCGATGGATCTTTCCCGGAACTCGTTCGCGGCCGACTGGAACATGAGATCGATATTAGGCTTCGGCAGATATACGAAATTGGCCGGGAAAATCCATACCTTCCGGTAAGTGAGCAGCATGTGGTTCCCGGGCGGCGCTACGTACACGACGGAAGGCATGTAAAATTCCTCGTCCATCGGATACCTGATCGGCAGCTTGCAGGTTTTCTGCAATATGTTGACAAGCAGTGGCTGTGACCTCGGATCCACGTGCTGGGCGATAAACAGGACGGCTGGAAAGTCGGCCGGTAACGTGGATACGATTTCTTTCAAAGGCTTTAGTCCGCCCGCCGATGCACCGATGAGTACCGCTTCGATTTCCGACATAAAAATTACTAAATATAGATTAAAATATGTCTGGATAAATAATATATCGGGGTTTTTACCGGCGATTGGAGTTGGGGGTTGTCGTGTGCCTGTTCCCAAAAACGATAATCGGCTTTTTCAAGGCTACAGCAGGCTGAGCGTTTTTCTAAGGGCTGCCTCTTTAATACGATGTAAACCTGTGCAAAATGCCTTATCTACTGTAGAAAAAGATTCGTCTACGGATCGGGTTCAGTCCCTGTCCTTCTTATCGGCTGCAGGCAGCATCACTACAAAACGGGCGCCTTTCGTATAGTCGCCCGGCACCCGGTTCTCGATAGTGATGCTGCCGTTGAAGTCGTCGAGCAGCGATTTCGCCAGGATCAGCCCGAGGCCGCGGTACCGGCTACCTTTTTCTCGCAGCCGTTTCATGCTGAGAAGCTTCTCCTTTGCTTCGTCCGGGATGCCGGGGCCGTCGTCTTCGACTACTACCTCGCAGCAAAGCATGTCCGCGACCATCACTTTCTGCAGCCTCACCAGTATGTGTACCCTGCCTTCGGAGTGCTTGATCGCATTGCCGATCAGGTTGACGAATACCTCCCTGAGCAGCGGGTTCGCCACCACGAGGCAGCCATCCTGAGACTGGAACTCCAGACGGACGTCCCTCCCTTTGGCGCCGGAGAAGCGGGACACCAGGTCGCGAAGCATGTCGTCGAGGTCGATCTCTTCCAGGGTCAGCGCTCCCGACGCCTTCTGAAGCTTTTTCACGTTGGCGATCAGCTCCGAGCTGCGCTCGAAAGCCTCGAGCGGTTTCTCCAGCAGGGCTTTTTCGTCTTTCCCGATATCGGTTCTACCCAGAGCAAGCTCAAGGAAACCCATGCCGGCCTGGTTTATGTTGCGGATGTCATGGCTCATCAGGTCGAGGTACAGCTCGGATTGTTCGTGGGCTTTGATCAGCTCCTGCTCGGCTATCCTCTTATCTGTGATGTCCCGCGCGATGATGCAGCCGTATTCCTGTCCGACAAACAGGATATAGCTGATCGATATGTCTGCCTGTATTGTCTTCCCGTCGTGTCCGACGAGCCGGGTTTCGAGCTTCAGAGAGCCCTTACGCTTGATCTCCGTCCATATCCTGGTCCAGCCCTCTTCAGTGATGGCGGCGACCCTGGAGAGATGGACCCGCCCTTTCGTGATGTGGGGAAAGTCGAGTTTCTTATACGTTATGTCGTTGGCCTTCATGATGCGTCCCCGGGCGTCCACCCAGAGGACGTAATCGCTGATCCGATCGATGGCGAAGGCGGCGAGGCCCATGAACCTTTCGTACTGCTTCCTGGCGGTCACGTTGTTCATGATCACGACCATTCCGTCCTCTCCCCGAGGATAGAAGTAGCTCTCGTACCAGCGGTTCAATTTTGGCGAAAAGTGGTCGGCTGACAGGCTGCGTTGATCGTGCATAGCCCTCTTGAACATGCGGTAGAACAAGTCGGTCCGGGCTATCGGATATGCGTTCCACAGGTCCATTCCGATGACTTCGTCGGCAGGCCGGGCGAAGAGCAGTCCGGCGTATTCGTTGGCGTACGTGATCCGTGAGTTATCGTCGACGGCAAAGACCGGCGCCTTGATCGAGTCGAGCATTGAATAGGCCAGCGACGACCTCTTCTCCGCCTCAATGAGGCTCGTTTCGAGAGCGTCACTTTCGGGAAGGGTTACGCACGCCAGAAATCGGCGCGGTCGGCCTTTGTCATCGCCCACCTGGCGCACACAGGCGTCTACAGCAATCTTTTCCCCATGTTTCGCGGTCAGTTCGGTTCGAAAGCAGATCGTTGGCGGGCCGGCCGTCTCCCCGGTTCCTGATCGCCACCTGGGCGGGATAAGGGCAACCAGCGGCGGGACGAAATCCAGATCAGCTCCAACGTAGCCGATCAGCTCCAGCAGGGCTTCGTTACAGGAACGGATTCGGCCATCGGCATCCAGCTCCGCGAATGGTACCGGTATGTCTCCGGGGTTCAGCGTACTTGCGCCATGTCTGTCATCCGTTAGCATTCCTCCGCTCCCGTATATCGCGGTCAGCCTGACATGCAGCTATACCTTGATGAATTTCAGGTGTAGCGCGCTTTCAAGGGCCGCAGCGATCTGGCTGGCGAACACCGTGAGCAGGTTGAGATACTCCTTGTCGCCCTCGACTTTCCGCTGGCTCTGTACGTACAGGCACAGCACACCGATGGTCTGGTGATTGGTCACCAGAGGCATAGCGATCAAAGTCTCTCTGTCGAAACCTTCGATCTCGGCCGCCTTCAGCGCGTTTTTCTGTGCCGACGCTTCCGTTACCAGTATCGGGCTGGCGTCCGTGAACGCCTTGCCGGCTATGCCCTCGCCAGGCAGGATGCTGATATCTTCCAGAGCCCCCTCGGGAAAGCCACGCTCGGCGATCACTTTCAGTCGTTTGCTCTTCTCGTCGTACACGTACATCCAGAGCGCCTTGGCCTCGAACTCGTTCTGTACAAGCTCGAGGATGGCGAAGGCGACGTCGCCCAGCGAGGTCGAGCTCGACAGGATGCGGCCGAATTCGTTGAGCGGCGCCTTGGCCATCCGCACGGCGATGGCGAGCTGCTCGCCGAGACCCGTGTAGAGCTCCATGTCGTTCGAGGAGAACACGCCCGGCTTCTTACTGTAAAGCTCCAGCACGCCCACGATCTCCTCGCGGAACCGGAGCGGGATGCCGACGAGCGACACGATCCCTTCCCTGGACAGGTCGGTCATCGGGCGTTTTTCGCTCTTGACGCTGTTGATAAAGTAGGTCTCGCCGTTTCGGGCGGTAGTGCCCGTGAAGCCCTCTCCGATCTTCACGTGGCTGTGGGCGTCCACGATGCTGCGGGAGAGGTTCGCGCTGAAGGTCATTACCAGCTCGTGCTGGCTGGTGGCCAGGTAAATGGCGCCGGCGTCCGCTCCTGTCGCCTTCAGGGCCACCTCCATCCCCTCCTTCAGCGTTCTGTTCATCGAGATCGGCTGGCTCACCAGCGTGGACAGGTTGTAGATCGCCGTGATGATTCGCGTCTTTCGTGTGAGGTTCTGTTTGACCTTGACGTCTTCGGTGATGTCCCGGAACAGCAGCATGGCCCCGGTGGCCTCGCCTTCGCCACCCATGATGGGCACGACGTCGAACTCCATGTACCGCACGTTGCCGCCGGAGGCTATGTACTTGAAGCAGTCATCGTGATGGGCAGACTTGGTCTCGATGGCATTCTTCACCTTGCTCATGATGTCCTCGGTCGCAAGGCCCAGTTCAGGAAGCAGGCCGGATAGCTTGCGCCCCACGGCATTGCCCGTGGTGATGCCCCACATCTGGACGGAGGCGGGGTTCCATATGGAGATGTTGTCGTTCCGATCGATGGCGATCAGGCTCTCGTGCATCCCCTGGATGACGCTCTGATTGTAGGATATGATCGAGTTCAGCTGCTCAGTCCGCTCTTTCAGCTCGTCGTTGGTCGTTTCCAGCTCCTCGTTGATCGAGCGCAACTCTTCATTGCTTGTTTCCAGCTCCTCGTTGGTCGACTGCAGTTCTTCATTGCTTGTTTCCAGCTCTTCCGCCGTCGATTGCAGCTCCTCTGTTGTCGTTTCCAGCTCCTCGTTCGAGGCTTCGAGCTCCGCGTTGGTGGTCTCAAGCTTCTCGTTAACGGTCTGCAGGTCCTCATTCGATTTCTCCAGCTCGTCGCGGATCTTTTTCTTTTCGGTCACGTCGCTGCCGATGAGGATCACGCCGAGCTTCTCCTTGGCCTGAGTGATCAGGGGCACGAGGGTGATGTCGAAAAATATTTTCTCTCCCTGGGGATCGGCGGACTCGACCTCGTTGATTTTCCTGGTCTTGCCTTCGCCGAGCGTGCTCTCTATCTGCTCCCTGATGCCAGGGAGACGCTCGTCCATGCCGATGTCGAAGAAGTTGCGGCCGACGGCGTTATCGGTCTTGATGCCCCAGAGGTCCTCGGCGCCGGTGTTCCAGGTGACGATCGTGTTGTCCGTGCTGACCACGACGATGCCCAGGCTGATGTTCTGCAGGATGCTCTGGTTGTAGAACTCGAGGGCTCGGAACTCCTGCCGCGCCTCGCGTACGGCCTGGTCGATCAGGCTCTCCTCAAGAAATGTAGCCCTGCGCTCTGCAGGGGCCATGCTTGGTATCGCCCCTGCAGCCTTCTCGAAGATGCGCCACTTCTTGTTCAGTGGGAAGAACAGCTTGGAGCCGGTCAGCATGGACTCGGACTTGCCGAAGAAGATGTAGCCGTTCTTGTTCAGCGCGTAGTGGAACTTAATGATGATCCGGCTCTGGAGCTCCAGCTTGAAATAGATGAGCACGTTGCGGCAAATGATCAGGTCCAGGTGCGAGATGGGGGCGTCAGTGATCAGGTCCTGCCGACCGAAGGCGACCATCTGCCGGATACTTCGCTTGACCTTGTAGATATCGTCTTCCCGGTTGAAATATTTCGCCAGGTGTTCCTTGCTCACGTTCTTCATCTTGTTGGCGGAGTACACGCCCTTCCGGGCCTCGTTCAGGGCAGACTCGTCGATGTCTGTCGCGTATATCCTGATCTCGTAGTTGCCGATGTCTTCGCCGAGTTTATCAGACAGCAGCATGGCGATCGAGTAGGCTTCCTCACCGGAGGCGCAGCCGGCGCTCCACACCCGGATCGAGTCACCCTTCTGCTTGCGCGCCAGTATCCGAGGGATGACCTCGTCGTTCAGCACCTGCCACGCTTCGGAGTCACGGAAGAACTCGGTGACGTTGATGAGCAGTGTATCAAACAGCCGGACGTACTCTTCTGGATGTTTGTTCAGGAACTCCATGTACTCTTCATATGTGCTCAAATGGTTTTCATAGAGCCGCTTGCCTATGCGGCGTGCGATGCTGGCCTTTTTGTAGTCCCGAAAGTCGTAGCCGCGCTCCTCGAATATCATCTGCAGGATTGCGTCCAGGCTGCCATAGTTCTCCGTCCCGGATTTTTCTTCCTCTTCTGCCATTTATAATCAATCCTCTTTGCTGGTGACAAGCTCGACGATGGCCCGCGCAATGTCGTAGACCGGGAAAATGAAGTCGACCATCCCCGTAGAGATGGCTGCATCCGGCATTCCGAAGTGCTCCGAAGTCGCCTGGTCCTGAGCGATGGTAGTCCCGCCCTTCTCCTTGATCGCCTTGATGCCCATCGCGCCGTCCCGGCCCGTGCCCGACAGTATGACTCCGATAGACTCATCGCCGTAAGTGGCGGCCACGGACTCGAAGAGCAAATCGATGGACGGCCGGGTGAAATGGACGAACGCAGTCGAGGTCAGCGAGATGTGGCCGTCGGTCACCAGCATGTGCTTGTTCGGCGGTGCGATGTAGACGGCGGATTGATTGATAGGCTCTCCGTCGTCCGCTTCTTTCACCTTCATCTTGCTGGATCGCTGCATGATCTCGGCCATCAGGCTCTTGTGCCGCGGATCCAGGTGCTGGACGATGAGTACCGGCACCGGCAGATCGGCAGGGAGCCCTGACAGGATCTTCTCCAGCGCCCTGATGCCGCCGGCGGACGAGCCGATGGCGACGATACGGTAACGTCCCATGATCAATCGCAATCCATTGATATTACAATATTATAATGCCGTTGTTTTCGGATAAAGGTATGCGTTGTTTCTAAAAAAACTGCCATGCTTGCCGATCAGTCTGCGGTCTTGGCTCATGCTGTTCCCATTGTAGCTGCCGGCGGGCCGGCACGTCGCTCAAAATAGCTTTTGATGAAACCCACGATCTCGCTGTAGAGGATGAGCCTGTCATCGAGATCGCACCAGTGCTCCTCCTCGTCTACTTCGATCGTGATCAGTCCGTTGTACCGGTGCTCGTTCAGGCGTGACAGCAGCATGCCCAGTGGCAGCAGACCTTTCCCGGGCGCAAGGTGGCCCGTCGTCCGGCCTCCGTAGTCGCTGAAGTGCACGTTTTTCATGCGCGGTACCAACATGTCACAGGACATCAGGATGTCCATTCCAGAGGCGGCACAGTTCGCTACGTCGAAGCTGACGAAGACGTCGTTAGCGTAACAGAAGTCCCTCAGCTTCTTGATGTCGAGCACCGGATGCTGAAGCAGTGCGGGCCGGCTATTCTCGACGACGATGCGCTCTTTGCCGTACGTATTCCCGAAGAGAAACACGCTGTTCTTGAAAATATGGTAGGCCGGCCAGTTCACCAGCGACGCGCGGGGAACTTCGATCACCAGCAGGTCAGGCTCGATCTCGTCCATGGCCTGGCTTTTGCCGTGCATGAGAGCCCCCGTCGTGCTCATCGGGCCTGGCGCGATGATGCTCCTGATCGGCAGACTGTGCTCCATTGACAGCAGGTTGAGCCGCTTGCAGTCGATGCTGAACGGCGGCGCACACAATTCCACCCCGTCGAAGCCACAGCGTTCGGCGAAGTCGAACATCCTGTCGTACTTTTTCAGCTTCTTCGATGGCCTCAGCTGTAAGCAGACGTCGGGCATATGGCAATGATTATGCTGCTGAAAATAAATGGATGTATCCGGAAAAAGTTACATATTGTAATATTTTTCCGTGATTTTGAGGTTTACGTCTCCTTTCATGGCGTAGACCTTCGATGCGGCATCATGCGAGAGTATTTCGCGCTCAACGCGCCAGCCGTTATCCCGCAGCGCGTCGCCGATCGGGGTAACTTGCGCCCTCATGATGGCAATGAATTCCGGCGGGTTGTCCCTGACCGCTATGTCCACGATCGAGTGGACGATGACTTTGCTGCCGATGATGAACTCGGATACCCTGAAAATATGGCCTTCCCGCTCCTCCTGTCCGACGACGCGGAACTGCACGCCGGCATAGTTGTCTTCGAGGTACCGTGTGGTCGACTTGGTCGAGTTTAACAAAACCCGGAACCATGGCAGCGGAGATTCCCCGGAAAAGCTGTCCGCAGAACTCTTGGACTTTGATAAATAAGGAGAGTTGTGCATCCCGTAAAGAGATGTTCAATATTTTATATAGACTTTTCGTTAGACTTTTCCCGCCTACATACTCTAAAAATAGGCTTTGCCATTTGCCCTTGTTTCGGCTATGCGTTGTACGATCTTCTCGCCAAGGGCGCCAAGTGGACGAAGCTCGCCAAGACGCTTACAGCGCGCCAAGCACGCCAAGGAGCCAAGCACGCCAAGACTTTTTTAAACAAAGGCATACATGGAGCAGTTTTATCAACAGTCCTTGGCGAGCTTGGCTCCTTGGCGTGCTTGGCGCGCTGAAACATCCTGGCGAGCTTCGTCCACTTGGCGCCCTTGGCGAGAGTTTCCGTTGTACGAGGGTCCTGAACAAGGCCGCCAAGTGTAATAGCTATCCATGGAGAACCGTCGCTCAGCTCACTCGGTACGTAAACGCGCGCGAGGCGCCGACTCGCAGGGCTCTCCTGTGAAACATTGAATAAAATAGACTGAACATCTCCACAAGTGGAGATGTCCTTTCGATCTTGATACTTTATGCCTTCACGTAGAGCGTGCCCTTTCCGGCCTCGGCACGGTCCCCGGAGTAGACGGTGAACGACACTTTCTTGCCGTCGAAGTCGATCTCCTGGGTTTCCTTCATCGCGAAGCCTGGCAGCATGCACTGGATGTTCCCGAGCACGTAGATGTTGCCCCGGACCATCTGGGCGCCGACGCGTCCCGGCGAGTTGCCGTAGATCACGATCTTGCCGCCGGGCTCCTTGGCCCCGACAGCTCTGCCCGCATGGATGCCGGCCTGTACGCCTGCATTGCCCATGATGGTGATCGTGCCTCCGATCATGTATTCGCCCAGGTCGCTTCCTGCGTTGCCCTTGACCAGGATGTTGCCGCCCTTCATGCCCCGCCAGTCGCCACGGTAGCTGGCGCCCAGGTAGTTGCCGGCGTTGCCCTCGATGACGAGGTCGCCGCCTTCCATCTGGATGCCTGCGAAGTGGTCTGCGTTGCCCTTGACGAGGATGGAGCCGCCCTTCATCCAGGCGCCGACGTACATGTCGACGTCGCCCTTGACGAGGACTGCACCGGCAGTCATCTTGGTGCCGATGTACTTGACACGGGGGACGTTGCCGTTGACGACTATGGCCTGGTCTGCGGCAGCAGCGGCCGTGTTGCCGCTGATGTCGAAGAACTTGCCCAGCCTGTGGACGGTGTTGCCCTCCCATACGGGTAAGTCGGCGATCTGTTCGAGCGTTTTGCCCGCGAAGGCGTCCGGCGTAATGCAGTCGGCCTCGAGCACCAGGTACTTTTCGCCGTTAGGAGTTAAGGTTACTTTTTCCATTTTAGTTGCCTCCCGCGAGCGGCCCGGCCTTGACAACCGTCTGGTGTGGCGCGTATGGCTCCTGCACCGGGTAGTTGTTCAGGGTGACCGAGTAGTACTTCAGGAACTTGTTCACGATGTCGTCGACGACTTCCTTGTTGTTGAACCCGTCCGCATCGGTCCAGATCGTCTGCTTATCTCCGCCCAGCGATACGACCTCGCCGTCCTTGACGACGATGTCGCCGCCCTTGATGGTGTAGGCCGCGCTCGAGAACGCGTGGATAAGTCCGTCGGTATCCTTTGTGCTGTCCTGGGTCTTCGGGTTGAAGCTGTAGATCGATACGTCTGCGTCCGCGCCGACGCCGAGATGGCCCTTGTTCTTGGCCATGCCGAGCGCCTTCGCCGGGCCCGCCCTCGTCATCGTCGCGATGTCGTAGAGCGTCAGCTCTCTCGAGATCTCGCCGACCTTTGACCTTTCCCTGACCCACTTGTGCAGCGTGTCCAGGCGGCCGTCCCTTGCCTTCTTGCTCATGAGCCAGGCCATGATGACCGGGTACCGGGTGAACGGACCTGCATTCGGGTGGTCGGTAGTCACGAAGCACTTCCACGGGTCCTTGACCAGTAGCGCGAGCTCGAGGCCCACGGCCCACTGGATGCCGAAGATGTGGTTCTTCGGGTCGTAGATGAATGGCACCACGCCCGAGCCGGTTTCCAGCTCGACGTCGAGGTTAGCCCATTTCATGTGGTTGGTCGAGTGCAGCACGAACTCGAACGGCCCGTCCGCCGTCATCGTCGTGGTCTCGTCGAGCGTGACGAAGCCGACATCGATGGTCAGGTGGTCGTGGCTGTTCACGTAGTCCGCTATTGCATCGGCCTTGGAGTGGAAGTCCTTCCACGCAGTGCCTCCGTAAGAGTTGAACTGCGTGTGCGTGAAGTGCATGTTCTGGTCTCTGCCGGACTTCTTGTTGGTCTTGAGACCTTCCGTCAGCGCCATTGTCTTCAGGGTCGTAGTGTAGTTGCCTGGGTGGCCCAGGTTGTTGCCGTGGAGGTGGATCGAGTGCGGCAGGCCGAGACGCTCGTTGGCGCCGGCCAGGCCCTGGACGATCTCCTTCGGCGTGACGTCGAAGTATGGCACCGGGTCGTCGATGTCCGTGCAGTTCTTGCCCCATGCCCAGGCTTCGGTTCCGCCCGGGTTGACGATCTTGATCGCGAAGCCCTTGGTGGCCTTCAGCATCCATGCGATGAAAGCGTCCAGGTTCTCCGGCTGGTTCTTCTTGATGTATTCCATCACGAGCCAGTTGTTGCCAAACAGCGTGTATGCGGTCTGATCAAGGATCGGGGTGTCATGGATCTCTTCGTGAGTGTGCCTCGCCAGCAGGGGCGGCATGGCCGCCTCGTTGACATAGGTGTAGCCCAGTTTGGCATACCTGTAGGCAGTCTCGAACGTGGTGGGCACGGAGAAGCCTCCGCCTCCCCTCAGCATGTCCGTATGGGTACGGAGGTTGGGGTCGTGAAGCTTGTCCTCGGGCCTGTACATGCGGCCCACGTTGACCTTGGCGCCCGCGACGTGCGTGTGGACGTCTACGCCGCCCGCCATGACGACCTTGCCCTTGGCGTCGATGACCTTCGCTTTAGTCGAAAGCTTGGAGGCCTCGACGATCTTGCCGTTCAGGATAGCGATGTCTTTCACGTCGCCCTTGATGCCATGGGTGGGGTCATATACGAACCCGTTCTTTATTAACAGCTCATTTTTAGCTGCGGTAGATTTAGCAGTCATGGCTCACACCTTCCCGGCCATCGAAGGACAGGACCTTGCGGTCCTGCCAGGATTAATGTTCGTCTTTGTCATTCTCATTCTCGGGTCTCCTTGGATAGTCCCCGTTTCAGCTCTTCTGGACCGGGGCAGCTTCGACTTTCTTACCAGCGCCTATCTTCTGGAGCTCGGCGAGGTCATCGTCCGCGGCACCCGCAGCTCCGTGAGCCACAGCGCCCGCAGCCTTGACCCGCTTCTGTACCGGGGTCGGGCCCAGCTTCTTGATGTCGTTGACCATGTTCTTGACGACTTCTGCCCACAGGGCACCTTCGGATGCCGAGACGAAAGTCATCTTGAGTCTCTTGCCATCAAGGCCGAACTCTTCCAGGACCTTTCTGGTCAGCGCGATGCGGCGCCTCGCCTTGTAGTTGCCGGCTATGTAGTGGCAGTCGCCGATGTGGCAGCCGGATACCAGGACCGCGTCTGCGCCCAGGCTGAAGGCCTCCAGGATGAAGGCCGGGTCGACACGACCCGTGCACATGATGCGGACGACGCGGACGTTGGGCGGATACTGGATACGGGATGTGCCTGCCAGGTCAGAGCCTGCGTAGGTACACCAGTTGCAAAGTATGCCCAGGATTTTTGGTTCGAATTCATCAGCCATTTTAAGCGCCTCCCGCCGGGGTGAACAGAGCAGATATCTGTGCCCTGATCTGGTCGTTCTTGAAGTGCTGCATGGTTATGGCCTTTGCGGGGCACGCGCCGCCGCAGGTGCCGCAGCCCTTGCACATTGCATCGTTGACCTTGGCTCTCCTGTGGCCTTCGCCGACATCCTCAAGGGTGATGGCCTTGTACGGGCACAGGCTTCCGCAGACGCCGCAGCCCGAGCAGTACTCGTCAATGACCTTGGCCGCGATCGGCTCAAGCGAGACTTTGCCCTGGTTGATAGGCACGCATGCAGCCGCAGCCGCACCGGCGGCCTGAGCTACTGTGTCGGGAATGTCCTTGGGGCCCTGGCAGCAGCCTGCGAGGAAGATACCGTCCGTCGATGTCGAGAACGGGTTCAGCTTCGGGTGTGCCTCGAGCAGGAACTTGTCCGGGCTTCTGCTGATGGTCAGCTTGTTCCGGAGCGCCTCGGTTTCCGCCTTTGGGATGATGGCGTTCGCGAGAACGACCATTTCGGCCTCGAGGGATACCGGGGTGCCCAGCAGCGAGTCCTCTGCCTGGATGAACAGGTTCTTGTCCGGGAGCTCCTGGATCTTGGCGACCCTGCCACGGATGAACTTGGCGCCCTCTTCCTGAATCCTGTAGTAGAACTCTTCGTATGCCTTGCCGAACGCCCTGATGTCCATGTAGAATATGTAGGGTACGACACCCGGCATCTTCTCCATGATCTGGTGGGCGTGCTTCAGCGAGTACATACAGCAGACTCTCGAGCAGTACGGGTTGGCGTCCTGGTCTCTCGAGCCGGCGCAGAGCACGAATGCCACGCTGTGCGGCTTCTGGCCGTCAGACGGCCTGATGAGCTTGCCGCCGGTCGGGCCCGACGCGTTGATGAGTCTCTCGAACTGGAGGCCGGTGATCACGTTGTCGAACCGCTTGTAGCCCCACTCGTCCTTGTTCTCGATCGCGTACAGGTCGAAGCCGGTAGCGACGATGATCGTGCCGACCTTGACTTCTACGTCCTTGCCCTTGTCTTCAAGGTTGATGGCTTTCTTGTCGCCGCACTTCTTGACGCACAGCTCGCACTTGACGCACGAGTCGAAGTCCACGGTGAACTTCAGGGGCACTGCTTGCGGGAAGGGCACGTAGATGGCCTTCCTGGGGGCCATGCCGAGCTCGAACTCGTTTGGCCGGTTGACCGGGCATACGTCCGCGCAGTCGCCGCAGCCATTGCATGCGTCGATGTCCACGCCTCTCGGCTTCTGCTTCACGGTGACCGTGAAGTTGCCGATATACCCGTCGACCTTCTTGACTTCGCTGTAGGTCATCAGCTTGATGTTGGGGTGCCTCTCGACATCCACCATCTTCGGGGTCAGGATACACTGGGAGCAGTCGAGGGTCGGGAACGTCTTGTCCAGCCTCGACATGTTGCCGCCGATGGACGGGGTAGCTTCGACCAGGTAAGTGGTGATGCCCGAGTCAGCGGTTTCCAGGGCTGCCTGGATGCCCGCAACGCCCGCGCCGATGATCATGACGGACTTCTCGACCGGGATGAACTTGGTCTCGAGCGGCTCGAGCAGCGTTGCCCTCGCCACGGACATCCTGACGATGTCCTTTGCCTTCTCCGTTGCGCGCTCGGGCTCCTTCATGTGGATCCACGAGGACTGCTCACGGATGTTGGCCATCTCGAAGATGAACGGGTTCAGTCCGCCCGCTGCGGATGCCTTCCTGAAGGTCGGCTCGTGCATACGGGGCGAGCATGCTGCTACTACGACAGCCTCAAGGTTGTGTTCCTTGATGGAGTCCCGGATCTTGGTCTGGCCGGGAGTCGAGCACATGTAAGTGTAGTTGTCGACGTGAACGACGTTCGGAAGGGTCTTGGCATAGGCCTTGAGATCCTCGATGTTCACGGTTCCGGCGATGTTAGTGCCGCAGTGACAGATGAAGACTCCGACTCTGTTAGGTTTACCGTTTGCCATTCTTTTCACCTCACACAATCTTATCCAGCACTTTGTCTACAGGTATCGCGTGCACACTCAGGCCGAGCTCTGCCGGGCTTAAGCCCTGGGCGAGGCCCAGAAGCTGCGAGTAGTGCAGCACCGGGATGTTGTAGACATCGCCGAACTTTTCCTTGATCTCCTGCTGGCCCTTGTCGAACTGCAGGTGGCAGAACGGACAGACATCGACGATACAGTCGACGCCGGCTTCCTGCATGTTCCTGAGCTTCTCGTTCGTCATGTCCAGTGCATAGTCGATCTTGTAGCCACGGACGCCTCCGCCGGCTCCGCAGCACATCATCTTTTCCTTGTAGTCAACGCTCTTCGCGCCCAGCGCCTCGACCATCTCATCAAGGAAGGTCGGGTACTCTGTGCCGAACTTCGGGTCGTTGAACTTGCGGTCCCTGGCGGGCTTGAGCATGTGGCAGCCGTAGTGGATGGCGACCTTCAGGCCGTTCAGTGGGGTGACAACGCTGTCCCTGATCTTCTTGACCCCTACGTCTTTGTAGAGTTGCTCTGCGATGTGCCTGACCTCGATGGTGCCCTTGAACTCCATGTCGGCGAGCTTCAGCAGCTCGTTGACCTTTGCCATCTCGGCAGGGTTCTCCTTGAGCTTCTCGTTAACGTCGTACAGCGACTTGTAGCAGCCGTTGCATACGACGGTGCAGTCCAGGCCCATCTTCTCGGACAGGCAGATGTTCCTCGCTGCCAGGGCTTCCCAGGTCAGGATGTCCATGGAGCCGAATGCGCCCGGAGCAGGGCAGCAGGATGCGCCCACGAGGTCTACGAGCTCGATGCCCAGGTTCTTCGCGGTCTTGATAGTCGCGACTTCTATACCGGGGTACCTGTTCGGTGCGATACAGCCTAAGTATAGCGATGATTTGTTAGATGCTGCGTGACTCATTTCTTCGCCCCCTCAACGTGGGCTTTGATGTCCATCATGCCCGTGGCCTCGAGGATCTTCATGATGCCCGGGATGTATTCGGGGTGGGAGGCCGTCGTTGGCGGCTCCTTCGACAGGCCGAGCTTGACCCGCAGAGCCCTGTTGGCGTCGTTGTTCGGCACCGCGTGGCCCGTCTGGGAGATGAACGTCAGGTTCGCCAGGAAGTTCTTCGGCACCAGGTACTGCCTGGTGGCCATGTTCCTCAGCGCCATGATGACGTCGGTCGGCTTGACGTGCCTGGGGCACCTGTCAGTGCAGGTGTAGCAGGTCGAGCAGTACCAGATGGAGTCGTCGTGCAGGAGCTCTTCCTTGAGGCCGAGCGAGACCATGCGCATGACCTTGCGGGTCCGGAGCGCGTTGCGGCGGCCCTGGGGGCAGCTGCCGGTGCAGGTTCCGCAC
>JAEZKS010000286.1 GCA_023436075.1 Methanobacteriota archaeon | reverse complement strand
GTCTGTGGCTGCGTTCCGCACCACGTACGGGAGCATCGCCATCTTCTTGACCAGTGCCATTTCCTCCTTCTCTCGGAGCAGCGAGTAGTCTACCTGAGCCGGCGCCGGCGCGTTCTCAAGGATGCTGCAACATCGTGCGTGTGAGTACTGGATAAACGGCGCTCCCTGCTTCTCAAAGTCCAGCGCCTGCTCCCACTTGAAAGTGATCGACTTCTCGGGCGCCACGCGGATGATGTCGAACCTCACCGCACCGATGCCCACGGCCTCAGCAATCCGGTTCTTCTTCTCCTCGGGCAGATCGGCACGACGCTTGTCTACCTCGGCGCGGGCGCGGACGATGGCCTCGTCCAGCAGGTCGTCCAGGTTGACCACGACACCCTTACGGGTCGACATGCGGCCTTCGGGCAGTGAGATGAACGAGTAGAACACGATAGTCGGCAGTTTCTTTTCGCCGATGATCTTCAGTGCCGCTTCGAGCCTGGACATGGCGAGTTTCTGGTCTTCGCCCAGCACATTGATCGCTTTATCGCACTGCGACAGCTTCCAGACGTGGTACGCGATGTCTCGTGTCGTATACAGCGATGTTCCATCAGCCCGCGTCAGCACGAACGCCTTCTCCATGCCAAACGAGGACATGTCCAGCTCCAGGGCACCGTCCTTGCGGCTGGCGTAGGACGTCCCGGCCAGGTGCTTCACGATCCGGTCGACCTCGCCGTTCTCCACGAAGCTCGACTCCCAGACGAACCGGTCGTAGTAGACGTTCATCCGGTCCAGCGTCATGCGCTGGCCTTCGAGGCAGCGTTCGACCATCTTCCTGAACTTCGGCACGACCTCCGGGTCCATGTGCTCGTATTTGTTCAGGATATCGCTCACGGCTTTTTCCACCGATTCATCCGATTTGCGCCGGTCGGTGGCGGCGCGGTAGACCTCGACGATCTCATGGTCGGGCTTGTCGACCTCGGGCTTGAGCTTATCCGTGTTAAGGTTCTCAAAGCCCCAGACGATGGTCGCCTCCTGCTTGCCCATGTCGTCCACGTAGTACTGCACTTCGACATTGTAGCCGGCGTTGCGCAGGATGCGGCCCAGCGTGTCACCGATGATCGGGTTCCGGCCCCTGCCCACGTGCAGCGGCCCGGTCGGGTTCGCGGAGGTATGCTCCAGGATGACCTTAGTGCCGTTGTTGTCAAGCTTGAAGAACGGCTTGCCGGAGTCACGGATAGCAGCAATTGATTCGATCACATATTTGTCGCTGGCGAAAAAGTTGATATAGGCGCCGGCGACCTCGACTTTAGAGAAATAGTCGCTCTTCGGTATGTGATCGACGATCTGCTGCGCGATCTCCCGCGGGTTCTTCTTCAATTCCTTGGCCAGACGGAAGGGCAGCGATGAGCTCAGATCAGCGTGCGCCGATTCTGCGAGGCTCATGTCGTCGGATGCGAGCCCTGCTGCGGCGACCGCCTGCTTCATCAGCCGGTCAGCCTCTTCAATGAGCTTGAGGTACATCAGGTCACCACTTTACATACCGGTCTTATACCTTAAAATGGCTGCGATGCCGCCGAACGCATTGAACAACTGCTCGCCTTCCTCGAAGTCCGTGGAAATGAACTCTACATCCGTGTTCATCTGCGTGGCAATCATCGAAAGTTCGTCGACCACATCGACCTTTTCCGTGATGCTGAGCGATGACTGGCACTTCGGGCACTTGTCGGCGTCGATCACCGGCTCCTCGCCGGCACGATGCTTCATCGTCTTCGTGCTCGTGTATTCGCAGTTGGCGCACTTGATGGTGATCCGGGTCCTCCGCAGATCCTCTGAAAGCAGCAGCGTCTCGACAGCGCCGGCCTTGAGGTTAGCACGAACCGAGTCTTCGCCGTAGGCTGCGACGCCAGCGTCGCTGACCAGCTCTTTCATGAAGCGCTCCATGAGCTTCTTTTCCTTGACCACTTCGAGGTTGGACAGCGTGTCGCTCGCCGCATCCATCAGCTCATAGAGGCCGGACTCATCAGTGTAGGCGACATCAAACAGCCCCATTATCTTCGGCTGTAGCTCGTGGTGCAGGTACTCGCCCTTCTGGAACTCCTCCTTGGTGGGAGTCGGACCACCGATAAGGATGCCCTGGAAATCGTTACGGTCGATGTTCAGGAAAATGTCGTTGGCCGCGTCGCCAATGCGCTTGTTGAACTCGTTGATCGCGATGAGCCTGAGCTGCTGGAAACGATGGGACGACTGGCCGCCCTTGCGCTGCTTGCCTGGCACGGTGCTCGTCAGGTGCCGCATGGGCGTGATGTGCTTGCCCTTCAGCGTGCCGATGCTCGCCTCGCGCCGGTCCACGACGATCAGGCCGTAGGTCTTCCGGTCGACCAGCATCTCCTCGAGCTTCTCAAGCTCGAAGCTGCTGCCGCACCGGTATGAGAAAGAGCTGATCGGCTGAGGGGGCTCTACGACGATGGACTCCATGGCTTCCTTGTTGCCGCCGAGCGACACCGCGCCGGTGAAGATGACCATGCCGTTCTCCGGAGGCTCCTTGAAGTACTTGAGCCGCGACATGATTGACTCCAGTGCGCTCTGCACGTTGTCCCGCGTGGACTTGGACTTGATGTTCGCGGCGGACCCGTGCTCGTCGCGCAGATAAGCGACCACGTCAGATATACGCTTGTCGTGGGGAATGTACAGCGAGATAAGCTCGGTGCCCTGGCCCTGCTTGCTCCGGAGCTCCTCAAGCTGCCGCTTGAACTCGTACTTGTGTCTTGCTTCTTCAGACATATGATGAACCTATGAAATTTTTATGGAGACCGCTCGCTTGCGAAAATATACGAAAATCGCAGGCTACGCTGGCCTCGCGAGAGAGAATATGCTAGTCACGCCTGACTTCGAGGGCCACGGCTAACGGTAAAATTACAGCCTCGGGACCGGAAACGTCAAAACGCTCGCACATGTCGAAGGCAAATTGCCGGCGCCGATATATATAATTTGCCTCGGCGCACAGCGAAAACGAGCCGATGTTCCAGAGGAAATCGGGGGGTTCTCGGCGGCTCTGAAACCGTCCGCAGGACACCATAATGATTACAATGGACGCAATGGAGGAGATATCGTAGTCAATCAGGCTACATGATGACTGTTATGACCATCATGTTCATCCAGGTTTTCGAAAGACCACGATAAACGAGCAGTTCTGGTTAGTGTAGAACACCGACGGGTAGCCCAGGAGGATAAGCGACCGCTGGTCGTTCTGGTTCCAGACGATCAGGTCGTGGAACCTGAACCCGCAGGATTCTCCGAGCCGGGCCAGGTCAGAATGAAATGATACGTAAGGTATGCCGTTTTTTGTGTCGCGGTAGTCCTTGACTATCCAAGCGTTGTATCCTCCGGGCTTCGTGGCCGTGTACAGCTTCGCCATCAGACCGCCCAGCTCTCGCAGGAACCGGCCATACGGCAAGTTTCCGAAGTCCCTGGGATCGTCGCTATATCGCTTCACCCGAGAGTTGTTGTCGATGGCTATCCGCGATCGCTTATGGGTTTTCGACCGGTCTTCGACGGACTTTCGGATGAAATCAGCGTAGGGCGGCGATGTGACCATGAGCTGGACGGAGCCGTCGGTAACGTGGCAGACCAAGTTTCGGCAGTCATCGTTGACTAATTCTATCTCCGGGCCGTCAGCCTCCGTTTTAATCGTCTTGCGGGCCGTCCCGCAGAACTTCTCGTTCAACTCGATGCCAATGCCGTTTCTTCCCGTCCTCACGCAGGCTTCCAGCGTAGTGCCCGTGCCGAGGAACGGGTCGAGGACGAGGTCGCCCTCTCTCGTATACATCATGATGAGCCGGGCCGCCAGCTTTTCCGGAAATGTCGCCCCATGGTCAGTGTGCTTTTTCCGCCGCGGGGAACTGACATCGTCCCAGACGTTACGGCTCATTGCAGTCCACTCTTTCGCCGTGAGCCCGTTAAAAGTCCTGCCATTCTGGAGGTCGACGTCTTCCATCGATCATATAATAAGTGCCCGGGCTATTGAAGCTCTCTCGCCATAAAGCCATTACAGAACAGATGAGGGATAAAAAAAGGGGAGAAAGTGGAGAAAATCTCCACTTGTTCATGCTTATACAACGTACTTGCCGATGAGGCGGATGGACTTGTTCTTGTCCGCGCCGATCGGGGAGCCCGCGACGATCTGCGTGCAGCCGGCAGCCTCGAGACCCTGGATCTTGGCCAGGAGGTCCTGCGGGGTGCCGTAGATGGAGAACGCGTCGATCATGTTGTCGCTGACCGCGCCGAAGGCCGTCTTGAAGTCGCCCTTCGCCAGGCCGCCCTTGATGGTGTTGACCGCGTTCAGGTCCAGGCCGTGCCTCTGGAGGACGGGGACCGGTGCGCCCGCAGCGATGAACGCTACGACGGGGCGGACTGCGCCCTTGGCCTTCTTGGCGTCCTTGTCGATCGCGAACGAGGTGTACGCGGCGATGTCGAACTTCTTCTCGCCCGCGGCCTTCTTGATGATGGGCACTGCGAACGCGAAGTCCTTGGGGTTCGACGCGTTGATCAGGGCACCGTCACCGATCTTGCCGGCGGTCTCGAGCATCTTCTCGCCCTGGGCGCCGATGTACACGGGGATGGCCTTCTGCTTGGGCTTGTAGGCCAGCTGGGCGCCGGCGAACTTGAAGACCTTGTTCTCCGGGGTGTTGACTGCCTCGCCCGCCCACATCTTCTTGATGACGGTGACGGCTTCGGTCAGCCTCGCGACGGGGGTCTCCATGGCCATGCCGATCTTCGGCAGCGTGCTCAGGTCACCGGGACCGATGCCGAGCGTCGCGCGGCCGTCGGAGATCTCGTCCACGCTGCAGATGGCGGATGCGGTCACGGCCGGGCTGGCGGTGAACGCGTTGGTGATGCCCGGGCCGAGCTTGATGCGGGACGTCTTGTCCGCGATCAGGGCCAGTGCCTCGAAAACGTTGCGGTTGTTGTAGTGATCCGTGATCCACAGGAAGTCAAGGCCGTTGTCTTCTGCGAATTTACAATAGTCCACGAGTTTCTTGAATGATTCGTTCGGGACAAATTCTATACCGAAAGTAGCCATAATTATACCTCTCTTACCTTCTTTAAGTGATCGTTTTTACTCCAAGTATATGTGTTATAAGACTTATCACATAAAAGAATATCGGTTTTTAAGACGACTCCATAAACTGGCATAATAAGTCCCGGCAAGGTAATTATTTTGGTCTATCGCGCCTTTCCGGGAGGCATTTAAGTAGCTATCGCTTAGATGCCGACTGCTCGCCGGCTATGATGGCCGGGCCCGCGCTGGTGCCGATGCGGGACGCGCCGGCTTCCAGGAAGGCGCGCGCCTGCTCGTATGTCCGTATGCCGCCCGACGCCTTGATCAGGATGCCGGACACCTCCCGTGCCAGCAGCGTGACATCTTCCAGCCGGGCGCCTGCAGGTCCGTAGCCGGTGGAGGTCTTAACGAAATCAGCTCCGGCGCCGCGGACGTACCGTGCCGCGGCGATCTTCTGATCATCGGTCAGGTAGCAGGTCTCGATGATGACCTTGACAGCGGCGCCACAGCTTGCATCGACGACTTCTTCGATTTCCCCCGCCACCTGCTCCCACAGGCCAGAACGAAGGAAGCCTACGTTAATCACCATGTCGATCTCGCCAGCGCCGTCGACGACCGCCGTGCGGGCCTCCTCTACCTTGGCGACGATCGAGGCCGACCCAAATGGAAAGCCGACCACGGAACAGACAGGTATATCCCTCGCGCCTGTCCGGTCCAGCTCCTCGCGGGCCAGCGATACCCAGCAGGATGCCACACACGCCGACGCAAAGCGGTACTGTGCCGTCTCCTCGCAAAGACGACGAATATCGCCGGCCATTGCGTCAGGACGCAGAAGAGTGTGGTCGATTACCTTTGCAATGTCCATGTTGAGCTTTAGGCGGTACTTCGATAAATGATCTTGCCTGAGAGAACATCCAGAGGCCTAAAGGCTTGCATTGAGGCTATCCTTGATCAGGTCTAAGACTTTCGGGTCCAGCTCTATAGCCTTGCTGATGCAGGCTGCCGCCTCTTCCTTTCGCCCGGCGATCCCGAGCAGCAGCCCCTTCCGGTACCAGGCCTCTACGTAGCCTGGCCTGATGGCTATGGCGCGGTCGAAGCACTCGATGCCCCGGTCGTGTTTCCCTGCCTTGCCCAGCAGCACGCCCTTCATGCAGAAGGCTACCGGGTTGTCCGGGTCTGCCTCGGTGGCCCGCGAATAGCTTTCGAGCGCATCGTCGATGTGGGCGAGCAGCTCGAGTGCCCAGCCCCTGAAGAGCCATATTTCGGCGAGATCAGGGCACGTTTCCAGCGCCCGGTCGAAGGCCTGCACTGCTTCCTCGTACCGGCCTTCCGCGACCTGTACCCGGCCCTGTCCGTACCATGGATCGGGCATCGACCCGTCGATTGCACAGGCCCGCCCGAAGCAGGAAAGGGCTGCAGCACGATCGCCGGTGGCTGCCAGTGCCTCGCCTTTGCCGCACCAGGCATGGGCATGCTCGCTGTTGATCTCGATGGCCCGGTCGAACGATCGGATGCTGCGGTCGTAGACGCCCAGCATGGCCTCGCAGGTACCGCGGCGGTACCACATGTCCGCGTTGAAGGGCTCGATCTCGATACACTTCTCGATGCACCGGAGAGCCTCGTCAGTCTCGCCGAGATTCGCCAGCGCGCAGGCCCGACCATACCAGGCCATGACGTAGCGGCCGTCGAGCCGGATGGCGTTCACGCATGCCTGGGCCTCGTCCTCGTGCATGTTCAGCTTGCGGAACAGCAGGCTTTTGCTGTACCAGTACTTGGGACTATCCGGCGCCAGGACCGTCGCCTTATCCAGGCACCTGAACGCCTCTTCCGGATGCCCCATCTCCATGAGCACCAGTCCCTTGCAATTGTAAGCCTCGGCATACTCGGG
>JAEZKS010000213.1 GCA_023436075.1 Methanobacteriota archaeon | reverse complement strand
TTTACGAGCTGCCAGTCGACCTCTCTCTTCTGGACCGGCTCGAAGTGAGACAAACGTGCCTCGCCGTCGACGATCTGGACGATGAGTTTCCCGATCGGCACCCGGAACTCGTCGTAGAACTTCCGGGCGATGTCCCTCGCCTCCGGGACGTCGGTCTCGCCGAATACCTGCACCGCCTCTCGGACATCGCCCACAAGGGGCTGCACCGAAACTGGGTACCGGTTGTTCACACTCAGGCTCTTGACGGTGCGGACCATCTTAGATTCCGACCGGACCTGAGTCACCGAGTTACAGGTGTACGGGTTGACCGCAAAGCACAGCGCGGGCAGCGCCATGTTCCGCTCGTACCTCGAGATGAGCGTGTAGGGCAGGCAGGGTATGCCGGCCTTCAGCGCCCGCATCATGAGGAGCGGGTTCCGGTGCGTGTCGAGGATGTCCGCGCAGCGCGGAGTTACCTGGTTGTTGCCCAGCTCGGCATGCATCGAAACGTAGTACCCCATCTTCTGGTACCGGTAGTCGTGCGAAACGTTCAGGACGTCGCCCTTTACGGACGACTTGAGAAAAGTGAACGGACTATAATCCGCCTCTTCGTCGTCTTCACTGACTATGATAGTCAATTTACAGACACTTCCACTTTATCACTAATTAATTTAACATCATATATAGATTTGATGGTTCAAATGGCGGGCTGGCATGATCAAAGCGGAAATTTCCGGAGGCAGCCGTAAGATCACCGGCCAGTATGGTCGCGATCATAAATATGGCGGGCCTCTGCAGTTGCCTGCTGGCCGATATTCTCAGAGGGCAAGACCTGTACAGGACTTGCAGTAGAAATAAAGGGGTTAAAGGGCCGGTCGCGGACTGGCGCACCGGGTAATGGTTTATCCGTCGACGGCGATGGTCTCGAGCTGGCTGGCGATGTTCCAGATCAGCGTCCTCGTGTGCAGCGGGATGTTGGGGTCGTTAGAGATCTCGTCGAGGATGGAAATGCTCGAGGCGGCCCGCACGGCGGGCGTCTCGCTGTTGTTGAGCAGGATGTTTTTCACGCTGTCTGCGTTCCTGCGTATGTTGCGGGGCACAGTGTCGTCGTCCTTGATCCGGGACAGCACTTCTACGCACTGCTTAATCACTGCATCAGAATTGGACATTATATCACTTTCGTTATCGCGCGCATGAATATCTGCACAGCAGGGATATAAAACTTACTTGTTCAGGTTGCCGAGCGACTGCATGATGTAGGCGCGCAGGCGCCAGTAGAACATGGCACTTCTTGCCAGGAAGATGGCTGCCACGGACAGCAGGAAGTAGCATGCGTACAGGTATTCCCGTCCGTCCCCCTCCCAGGGCATCTGCAGGCCGAACATGCCGAACGCCACGGCGTATGCGGCCACTGAGGCCACGACCATGTATATCGAAGCCAGCATGAACAATGCGCGGGCGCCCTTTTTACCGGAGCGGTGTCGGAAGCTGTTACCGAATATCCTGAACAGCACTCCGAAGCATGCGAGTGACGCCAGGAGGAAAAACGCGGCGAACGCGAACGAGTAGGGCTGTACGCCATAAGTCTTCTCGAAGTATAGTGCTGCGGCCAGGAGAACGACCGTGAACACAGCCGAGAAGATCACCAGCCACTGCTCGATGCGGATGATCCGCCAGGCCTGCCTTTCCACGGCCCTGTTGATTGCATCGCTCATCTATCGTACGTTACCCTTATTCTTCATATAGTTTGGGAAAACGCGCTGCGAGACCTTAAAAAGAAAAATATTTAGCGGCAGACTGCGACGATATACACGAGAGGAGCGAACCATGGAAGACAAGGACCTGCAGAAGGTCACCAAGATGCTGGAGCGCGGCGGCACCATGCTGGCAAAGCATTGCGACTGCGGCGCCCCGCTGTTCAAGTACCAGGGCCGGGTCGTCTGCCCGGTCTGCGAGGGGAAGAAAGAGGAACAGCCTGCCGAGGAGTCCACCCGGCTGGCAGTGCCCGTCGAGACGAAGCCCGCCGTGGCGTCCCACGCCGTAGCGCCGGTGAAGAGGGACCGAATTGCAGAGCTGCCGTCAGATCGGGAGATTAGCGTAGTCGTCGGGGACAGCACGCTGAACGAGCCGGCCGTCGAGGCGGTGGTGATCGCGAAGATCAATGAGATCTCGACCCGCATGGCCAACGAGATGTACCCAGAGCGCGTTAAGATGTACATGGAAATTCTGGAGACATCGCTGCGCGTACTTCGTGAGCTCAGAAGCGTTTCCCGGTAACGACCGGGCAACAGGGCGTTTACATGAGCGCCAGGGTCCCGGCCGCGCACGCGCGCGAGCGGCCGCCCGGCTGACGACTATTTATTTTCATTGAAAAATTCCAGCAGCTTTGCATTGACCATCGCCGGCTGATCGATGGTCAATACGTGGCCTGTATAGGCATGTCGCCTCTCCTTCTTACGTCCGTCGTCTGAACATCGTCCTTATCCGCGGGAACGCCGTGTCGAACCGGCCCTTCTTCGCTTTCTCCGCGACGGCCGCCTCGTAGACCTGCAGCAACTTCTGCGTGGTCCGCTCCAGCGAATGCTCCGACGCAGTCTGCAGCGCGCCGGCTTTCAGCTTCGCGCACAGGCCGTCATCCGTGAGTATTTTCACCAGGTTCCCGGCGAGCGCAGCGCTGTCGTCCGGCTTGAACAAAAACCCGTTCTCACCGTCGACGACAGCATCCGGGATTGCGGCAGCATCGGCGCCGACCACCGGGATGCCAGTCGCCATGGCCTCGAGGACGATGAGCGACTGTGTCTCCACGGGCGAGTTGATCGCCAGCACGTCCGCCGCGGCGAAAGCCTTCGGAAAGTCCTCGTCGCTCACATAGCCGGTAAAGATCACGCTCTTCTCCAGGCCCAGTTCTTTCACGCGGCTTTCCAGCGACTTCATCGCCGGTCCTTTCCCGACGATCATGAGCTTCGCGTCCGGCACCTTTTCCAGGACGATCGGCATAGCATCGATCACCCCGTGGATACGCTTCTCGAAGCTCAGCCGGCCGCCATGCATGATTACCGGCCCGTCGCCGATTCCGAACTTCACCCGAAACTCATCCCGGCCTGCGGTGCCATAGCGCGACAGATCTAGTCCGTTGGACACGGGGATGATCTGCTTATCCTTGACTTTTAGATATTTCGCGGCAGCAGGGGCGGGCACGATGATCACGTCGCAGCGGTTGTAGAACCAATCCTGGTAGTACTTCGCCACGCTCCTCAGCATCCGCTGGCTGAGCCGGGAATTCTTCGCTATGTACATCACGTACTCGTCGATGGGCGTGTGGAACGTCCCCACCAGCGGCAGCCGGAGCCGCCTCGCGGTCATCCAGGCGCAGTAGCCCATGAGGAAGGGCGTGTGGGCGTGGACGACGTTAGGCTTGAACTTCACGGCATCCGAGACCGGGTGGATGACGTCCACCGAGTACTCGAACTCGGGGTACGGGAGAAACGTGAAAGCCCGGTAACGCCGGATCTCGGCGCCGTCGAGAGTCGTGACCCCCGGCTTTTTGCCCGAGGTAAAGACGGTGACCGCATTGCCCAGGCCTGTCAGCATCTTATCGTAGTTGCGGACGGCATTGACCACGCCGTTGACCTGCGGGTAGAACGTGTCCGTGAAGACGGCGATTTTCATCAAAGGAATTAGAATGCTCATTCTCTATAACCCTTTGCTGGCGGTTGAAACGGTACGGAAAATATTTAACACTTGATAATTAAACGATTGTTTATCGACACGCGTAACCCGCGTCTTATTCTGTCTTGCCAGAGGAGATAATCATGACGAAAGATCGACATCTGACGACAAACCAGGCAGTTCCGGTAACCGATAACCAGAACTCGCTGACCGCCGGCAGGCGCGGTCCCGTACTGCTGCAGGACGTACAGCTCATCGAAAAGATGGCTCATTTCGACCGGGAGCGTATCCCTGAGCGGGTCGTCCACGCAAAGGGCGCCGGGGCGTACGGCTATTTCCAGGTCTACAAGAGCATGGCCGCCCACACGAAGGCGAAGTTCCTGCAGGACCCGAAGAAAAAAACCCCTGTGCTGGTCAGGTTCTCGACGGTCACCGGTCCCAAGGGCTCCGCAGATACGGCGCGAGACCCCCGCGGCTTCGCCGTCAAGTTGTACACCGAAGACGGGAACTACGACCTGGTGGGCAACAGCCTCCCCGTGTTCTTCATCCGGGACGCGATCAAGTTCCCGGACATGGTCCACGCGTTCAAGGCCGCGCCCGACAGCAACATCCCGACCGCGTCCTCCGGCCATGACAGCTTCTGGGATTTCCTGTCTCTCACGCCTGAGTCTACTC
>JAEZKS010000202.1 GCA_023436075.1 Methanobacteriota archaeon | reverse complement strand
CTATAGCCTTGATGACGACGTGCGAGACCGTCCGCGCGCGCGGACACCGGAACGTTACGGCGACGCACCGCTCTACCTTTGAAATAACCAGCGATGCGGAAATATCCATGGCCGCCGACTGCATCATCGCCGTGAACGCCGATCGCTGTCCTGCCGGGTTCAGTGGGGAGTTCAAGGCCTCTGCCGCCCGGGATAACGCGAAGATCATTGCGGAAATCCACTGCGAGGGCCACAAGGACGTGGTGCAGGGCTGGGGTTCGTCGAAGATGACCTTCTCCGACAGCCGGAGCATGGTGTTCCGGGTAAGCGATTTCGTCTGCGGCCGGACGGTCATGATCAATGCTAATAAGGCGGCGCGAGGGCTTGACCGTGGCCTGGTACAGGCGCTGGCCTCCGGAGGAGAGGCCGTGATCGTGCTGGCCGTCGAGTCGGCATCGCGGCCTGAGCCGTCATTCGAGACATTGTTCGGGAGATATCCATGACAGAAAAAGAGCTGAGCAGCGAGGAAATGGAATCCTTCAGGAAAGAGCTGGCCGAGATCAAGGCAGACACGATGCGCAAGGAGATCGAGGAGATCAAGAATGAGCGCATGAGAAAGGAGCTGGACGAGCTGAAGCGGGAACGGTCTGCTGGCGTGTCGGCTCAGCCGCAGAAGCCCGTATACGTTCAACCGCCCGCCAGGCCCGCGCTGTCGCTGTCGAACCTTGCCGCTACGGCGCTGATGCTCCTGATCGCCGGGTACCTGATTGGCACTATTTATGGCACGGATGTCGCAGGGAACATCGACGACCTGCTTGCGGGCTCCCCGTTGCCGGCCATTGGAATGCTGATCGTGGCGGCGCTGGCAGTGATACTCGCAATCTTCGGTGTCGCACTGATGACCATCGTCAAAAAATGAATTGCGACGCAGTCAGAATTTCAAGATAAGATCAGCCTGTCGATGATCACGCTGCCGATGAGCGCCAGCGCGAACCCGGCCAGCAATGTCTCGTTGTCAGAGGCCATAGCGCCGTCGTTGATGTATTTAGCGCCCGCATACACGGTCAGGATCAGTACGGTGACGGCCAGCGAGACGACGGCGCCCACGACGAGCGATTGTATCCGTCCAGTCCCCACCCGGTCGAGCAGGACTGTGGCAGCCACGAATGACAGCGCGAACACGACCAGGGCAATGCCTAGCGGGACCATTAGCCAGTGGCTGAGTTCTTCTCCCTGAATGAAGTGGGGGACCACTGACATGAAGCCCAGTGCCATCAAAACCATCATGACGGCCATTGAGATCGACACGGCAAACGCCTGCGCGACCACAACTTGTGTCTCTCTCGATGTCATTTTTCTCCACCCGCCTCAGCCTGTTTTCTACTACGCTATAATACGCAGGTTGTTATAAACATAGTGCTATGGCGCGGAAATGAATAAAAGACGATCGACATATGCAACAGGCATGATATCTATCGTCTTGAAACCCTCTCAAGAGCGACTATGATCTCCGGCTTTATCGCTCTCGCATTCGGCCAGCGTGGCCAGCCGTGCCGCTACCGCGCCGATCGCTGTGCAGGTCTCAAGTGAAATGCCCTTGCCGTCGGTGATATCCAGGTGATGCGACGCCATCTCGAAATACTCTTTCGGCAGCCCTTTTCGACCCAGGCCGATCAGCACGAACAGCGGCTTCTTCCGGGCCATCATACCGGCGATTTCCCTTGATGAGACTGTCTTTTTCTTATCAGGGCGGCTTGTCGTGACCACGAGGGCGCCGAACTGGGCTGGAAAGCCTTTTTCAGGGACGTCCATCACAAACAGCCGCTTTTCATCGTGCAGCTTTTGCAGGTAGGCACCTGAAGCGCCTATAGTAGTATTATCCCTGACGAACTCGACCAGCTCCGCCTGGGCGAACTCATACGGGAAGCCTACCAGCGCAAGGTTGAACCCGTACGCGTAAGCGATGGGCGCCGCCCGCGCGATGCCCCTGTAATGGGCCTCGACTACCTTGATCTTGTCATAAGTGTTGTATAGTCCCAGCGTGAGCATGGCTTTTCAGGTACCATACTGGCCCCGCATCTATAAAACTTTGCTCAACGCCAGTCAGGCAATCGTCGCATGCTATGCCCGGGGGCTTCCACCGTACGTGCGAGAGACCGATCGGCAGCGGTCCCTTGTATATGACAGGCTGCATATCGCCGATTTGACAAACTTTTTCATGAGGGTCTCTTGGGCTTGCATCGTAAGCTATTTGTAATAAAATGAACTAAGTTCATTTTGTGAACTATGTTTAGGAATGGTGATCAGATGCATACGCACAAACGCAGGGAACTGGAAAAGGAGCGCCGCCGGCAGGACATCATCCGCATTGCCGGGGAGATGTTCTTTTCACTGGGCTACGATCGTGTCACCATGGACAATGTCGCGGCGTCCAGCGAACTTTCAACCGGCACGCTATACCTCTACTTCAGGAACAAGGACGCGCTTTTCTGTGCAGTGGTCCTGGAAGGTGTCAGTGCGCTCAACGAGATGTTCCATAGTGTTCTCGGAGATAAGGGGACCGGGGCGGAAAAGATGCGTGCCCTCGGAGATGCCTATCTGGAATTTTACCACAGGTATCCGGGCCAGTTCAGGGCGTTCGTGGAAATGCAGTCGCGCCCGTATCCGGCTGACGAGGAGATGGAAAAAATCAGCGCGATCGTCCAGGAGAACATCCACCAGATCATGTGCAGGTGCCTGTCCGAAGGAATCGCAGACGGCAGCTTGCGACGTAACATAGACCCGCTGCAGACTGCCCTGTTCCTCATTCTCTCCATGCAGAGCGCCATCTGTCTGACGCCAGCACAACAGGCAGCATTCGAGCGTGCGCGTGTGCCTCACGACGAGTTCATACGCAATTCTCTGGACTTGTTAGCCAGATCGATAGAGTCCGGACAGTCCGGCAATGCGGAGGTTTGACTATGAAGGCGTTAATCGTATGCGAATCGATACATAACGGCAACACGAGAAAAGTGGCAGAGGCAATGGCAAAAGAGCTCGACGCCGAAGTGAAGCGTCCCGCGGAAGTCGATCCAGGCCGGCTGACCGGGTACGATCTCATCGGTTTCGGATCGGGAATATATAACGGGAACCTTCACCAGGGCTTGCTGAAGCTTGCGAGAGAGATGCCCGGGCCAGGGAAGACAGCTTTCGTCTTCTCGACTTCAGGGGCGCCATGGAGCATGGCGAAAAAGCACAGGCACCTCAAAGAATTACTGAGTGCGAAGGGTTTTCGCGTGCTGGGTGATTTTAACTGCAAGGGCTGGAACACCCACGGGCCTGAAGCACTGCTGGGCGGCATGAACAAGGGCAAGCCTGACGCTGGCGATCTTGAGAACGCCCGGCGGTTCGCGGCGGAGATGAAAGCCGCTTGCCTGAACTGATTTGTCGTACGTGAAGGCTTCCGCCAGATTAAATTTTTTATGATCACCAGCGCTGCGGCCACTCGGGTCCGCTCTGGGTATCCCCCTGCATGGCCATGATGATCTCCTCGTCCTCTACGATGTCATCCGGTTCCTTTCCCTGATACATGAACAGGACTGTGCCGGCGCGGTTGAGCAGGTAGATCGAAGGTCCCAGCAGCTTCTCGTACTGGTTGTAAAGCCCCAGCCGTCTGATAAGCTGGCAATCCCGATCGCTCAGGATGTGAAAAGGCAGGCTCAGTCTGTCTATCATGCTTTTATTGAAGTCGATGCTGCCGCTGGAGACTACCAGCACATCTCCTCCGAAATGCAGGAACCGCTGGTAATCGTTCCTGAGGTAATCGAGCTGCTCGTGGGTATGCTGGTCGTCCACGTCGCGGACGAAGGCCAGCACTACGTACTTTTTGTCTTTCTTGAACTCCTCCAGGGAACAGTTATTTCCTTCCTCGTCCTTCAGGGTGAAGTCCGGCATGACGGAGTCGACGGCAACGTGGATGCGCTCGTACATTCAAATCATTCCATTTTCCTTAGCGTCTCGATGATTTTCGTATTGTCCGGAATGTCCGGCGGCGCGCCGCTGACGTACTTATAGTGTATCCTGCCGGAGCGGTCGATGATGAACGTAGCACAGGTAGCCGTCCGTGTGAAGTCGTCGAAGACCTGGTACGTTTTGATGACTTTGCATCCCGGGTCCGACAGCAGCCGGTACGGGAGCGAGTACTTGTCTTTCATGAACGCTTCCTCGTTTTCCCTGTCCGAACTGATTGCCAGTACTTCTGTGTCCAGTGCCCGGATCGCCAGGTAATCGTCCTTCAGCGCATTGAGCCATTTGACGCTATAGAGGTCCGACTCTCCCCGGTAGAACGCGAGCAGTACGTTCATCTTGCCGCGGAAGCCTGATAATCCTGCAGAATTTCCCGTGCTGTCTCTCAAGCTGAAGTCCGGCGCAGAGTTGCCCACATCGATACCGGTCTCAAGATGGTACATATACTAAAAGATAGGGACAGGGACTAAAAACGCTAATCCGTGAAAAAAGGGAAAAAGAAGGGACTTAGTCCCCTCCTTTCTTCAGCTCGCTGCTGCGCGACGTATCCACTTTCTCGATCTTCGACTTCTTGAGGTCCTTGGATGTGACCGCCGTCTCTTCGAGATCCTTCTTCAATTGAGACTCGATCGACTCTACCTCAGACCGCAGCTCGTCCGGGTTCGGGATCTTGCCCAGCACATCGTCCGGCCTGCCGACGAGTTTCTCGATGTCGGTCTCTTTGCCGATCTCGGGCACGTTCTCCTCTGTCGCGCCCAGGTACTTCGCCGACTGCTCGATCACCTTCGATATCTCGAACGGGAAGATGATCTTGGTCGCCTGGCCATTGGCCATCTTGCCGAGCGTGTCCAGCGAGAGCACGGTCAGCGCCTTCTTGTCCAGGGGATAAGCGCCCACTGACAGCAGCCGCAGTGCCTGTGCCTGGCCCTGCGCTTCGAGGATGCGCGAGACCCTGGTACCTTCCGCTTCCAGAATCTTGGACTGCCGAGTGCCTTCCGCACGGAGGATGGTCGACTGCTTGGCGCCTTCTGCTTCCAGGATCGCGGAACGCTTGTTACCGTCAGCGAGAAGGATCGCTGCGCGCCGGCGCCGCTCTGCGGACGTCTGCTCTTCCATGGCCGCCTTGACCGGCCCGACCGGGTCTACTTCACGGATCTCCACGGCCTCTACTCTTACGCCCCATGCGTCAGTGGCACGGTCCAGGATGTCCCGGAGCCGACCGTTGATCAGGTCCCGGTTATATAGAATTTCGTCTAGCTCCATGTCACCGATGACGCTACGCAGCGTGGTCTGGGCCAGCGCGATGGTTGCCACGTGGTAGTTCGTGACCTCGAAGTATGCCTTTTCCGGGTCGATCACCTTGATGTAGACAATCGCGTCCACGTTGGTGGGAGAGTTATCCTTGGTGATGACCTCTTGTCTGGGAATATCCAGCACCTGCGTCCGCAGGTCCATTTTGATCACACTGGTGATCAGCGGCACGACCCAGTTGAAGCCGGGGTCGAGCCGGCCCTTGTACTGGCCGAGCCGTATCTGCAGTCCCTGCTGCCACGGCTGGACGATCCTCACGCCCGAGATTAGTATGAATACGATCGCTGCGACGAGGATGATGCCCAGGCATACGAGCGTTCCGCTGACGTCGCCGATTGAACCTATATCTTGCATTCTTCTGCCTCCTTACCCGTTATTTTACATACGAACACGTGGACGCCCTGCGCATTGGTCACGATGACCTTCTCTCCGACCGGTATCCGGCCGCTCGAGATGGCACTCCAGATCTGTTCGCCGATCTTGACCTTCCCGACGATGCTGTCGGGCTCCACTTCTCTGACAACTTCTCCCGTCTGGCCTACCAGCGTGTCCATGCTGGTTGTCAGCGGCTTGTGGCCGGGCGCCAGCCTCCTGTAGAACATGATCGTCCCCGCGCTCACCGCAACGGTGATGATCGCGAAGATGATGATCCCCCACGGGAACGTTAACAGGCCTGGCGCTATGAGCACTATCGCTCCTAGGATCACCAGAATTGTCCCGGGAACTATGATGAAGAATCCCGTGATGAACGCCTCTGCGACCAGCAATGCCGCGCCGATGACCAGCATTAAGATGCCTACCCAGCTGTCCATAATTTATCAATTATTCATATGGACTGGCAAGGTTAACTATTTATTGGTTTCATTTCGGCCTCGGTAAGTATCATTGAGTAGCATGGGCCTGAAGAGACTGGCAGGGAAAGATGGCCTCACGTCGCACGATTCCAGGAACTGGCAGGCCGTACACCGCCTGCCCCTGCGAGCGTCCGGCATGGAGCTCCCCATCTGCGCAATGCGATTCCTGGCCGAGAGTGCAGCCATGCGATCTGATTTTCTGATCTCCGTTTCACGAATGCGCCAGCCGCAGACGTATTCGACTACACCATGGTCGGCTGTCCCGTCGTATTTCTCTTCCATCAGCATGGCACAGGCTGCCAGCCTGATCCGGTCGGCAGCGAAAATCCCATTCTCTGGCGGCCGGAAAGCAGAGATGACTACCGGGCATCTGGCGCCATCCAGCAGAACGACACGGTCCACATTGCCCGAGATCCGGAGTCTGTCTGAATAGATGGTTTGCGGCCTGTCATGGGGATCAAGTATTGTCATGAGCCGGTCCCGGCCAATCCGAGCCGACTCTGTCTTAAGCCCTTCGAGAATGTCGCGGGTCAGGCTCAGCGCTTCCTCTGCGGTATCGTCAACCGACAGGCCGTAGACAGTCGCAGCGTCATCACAGGCAATCTCTATACGTGATCGCAACTCTGCCTCCGAGTCGTCTGCGGTCATTGCGCCGGCCAGCGATCGGGATATTTCCTTGAATATGGCCGCCCTTACAGCCTCCGGCGAATGGGCGAAGCTCGTACGCCTCCGGCGAAAGTAGACAAGCCGCGGGCAGAGGAGATATGCGGTAATGTCGGATATCCTGACATACTTATTTGCATAATATTGCATATAAGTAAATCGACTTATCAATAAATAAAAGTGACGGGTGACTTCACAAGAGCGCCTGGCGGCTTCAACAAGAGTGCCCGATGCCCGGTCACGCACACACGCGAGGCCGCCTGAGGCATTTTCAAACCGTTGGTCTTAGATCATTGCCCGAGCAGCGTCAGCGACTTGATCCACTCGCCCTTCGGCTCCCGCGATGTACCGATCACGAGCTGCATCCCACCAGGTGTTTCCTCTAAACGTCCACAAGCCTCGATGGTTTCCCCGGCCAGCGCCTGTCCGGCATAGGTGTGCGTGAAGGACAGCACTCGCTTAACCTCAGGATGCTCGATCTCATAGATGGCCGGGCTGTCGAACGCGAAGGTGGCATCGGTCACCTTTGCGGTGATCGTCTTCGTGCCGAGGTTTTTGCCAACAGGCACCTTCGGTCCGATCTGGTCCCAGCTCCTGACGAAGAGCAGGTCAGTCAGAGCGCCGTCCAGCAGGCACCGGTTGCCCTTGCGGCGCTCATGCATGTAGAACTCCTCAAAGCTTAGCTCCGGCTTGCGCTTGGCGTAGATCTTCTCCCAGCCAGCCTCGTCGATGCCATCGATGCAGCCGTCTGCGATAGCCTGTCGGAGGAGATCGCGGGCCTTGAACCAGCTATTTCCGTAGACGACGAAGTCGACGTCAGAAGTTTCCGCGCCCAGTCCGACCAGCTTCGACCCGGTGATGCCCATGTCCCTGAACGGGATTCCCCGCAGTGCTTTGACCATCTTTTTCACACGGACATCTGTCCTGAGGACGTCCACGAGGACTTTATTCGGCTCATAGTGCCTGTACACATCTTCTTCTGGCACCACCATGACGCCATCGACGTAGTCGGGGCGTCGCTGCCTGACGTACTCGTATGCTTCGTCGAACCCCATTTTCTTGTAGCGGACGCCATTGCGGACGCGTTCGCCATCCGGCGACGCTATGTAGCGCAGCAGGCAATGTATGCCGTCCTCATTGTGGTAGTCGACTACCGAGAAGATCCAGTCGTCCCAGGTCTCGATAAAATCTCGCAGTCTCGCATCCATCAGCTCACCAGTTCTACGTAATGATCGTGCATCCGTCCCGCCCCACGATGATCGTGTGTTCGGCCTGAGCTACGAGCGCCCTGTCTTTTTCGACCAGCACCGGGAACTCCATAGCGATCGACTCATCAGCAAGACGGTCCAGCGCCCCCGGCTCCGGCAGCCACCGTCGGGCAAAGGGGAAGGCGTTATAATTTCTCTCGATGTGGCATAAAAGTTTCTTTTCTTCCTCGTTCAGCAAAAACGCATTGCGGCGAACGATCTGGAAGATGTCGCCGCCCTTAGCCCGTGCGATCTCGCCATTGCCCGGCGTCAGGAACGGCTCGATGGCAACCACGTCGCCTTCGCGGACTTTCTTTCGGGAGCCGTCGTCGTAGGCCGGAATGGTGAGGCCACCGTGCAGGCAGTTCCGCTCAAGGTTATGGCCGTACAGGCCTTTCAGCACATTATAGCCGTTCTTCCGTGCCGACGTCTCGATCGCCCGTCCGATCTCCCCGGCGCTGACGCTCGGCCTGACGACAGTCAGCGCATCGGACAGTGCCTCTTCTGCTGCCGATATCAGGCTGGTATGCTCTTCAGATTCGACTTCTATGGTTATCGCAGAGTCAGCGATGTAGCCGTCGACGACAGCGCCGAGGTCGAACTTTGCCAGGTCGCCTTTTGCAAAGGTCCGCGGATCATCACGGTGAGGGGTGCTATGTGAAGCGATCTCGTTCACTGAGATGTTACACGGAAACGCGGGCCTGCCGCCGAGGCGCACGATCTCGTCCTCGACGAACATGGCCAGCTCCAGGTGTCCCGCTCCTGTTTTCGCACGGGCTTTGAGTCCGTCCTTGACGGCTTTAACGATCTCTCCGGCCGCAGAGTAGGCCTGCAGTGCCTCAGCGTTCAGCGATGACATGATTCGTCCAGATACCTGCGGATTTCTTCATACATGACGCCCTTTCTCACAATCTCGTATGTGCGTAGGTCCACGATAGTCGATGGCCCGGCATAGCGGCATCGGCCACCATCGAGCACGTACGCGACATCGACTGTCACTTCCTCCGCTGTCACAGGATCTGGCTCGCCGTGGAGGTTGGCGCTCGTCGAGACGATGGGGCCGGTGCGGTCGATCAGGCCGAGGGCCACCGGGTGATCCGGGTAGCGGATTCCGACGTAGTCCGATCCTGCAGTAAGCAGGTCTGGCAGGGTAGCTTTTTTCTTCAAGATGACCGTCACAGGACCGGGCAGAAACCTGCGGATAAAATCCTCGTGCTCTACGAATGCCACTTCTCGCAGCATTTCCATGCCGGAGACAGCGACGGAGAGCGGCTGCGATTCCGGGCGTTTCTTCACCCTGAATACTTCCCTGAGCGCATTCGTGTCACAGGCCAGCGCCCCGATGCCGTAGACCGTTTCAGTCGGATAGGCGATGACTCCGCCAGAGAGTACCACTTTAGCGGCGTAAGCGACGTCTTTCCCGGAGGGCATAATGGTAAATGGGCAGGCATTATAAAGAACTATCTGGTTCCCACATGTACCACCACATGTGATAGCACATATGTAGTCACATGACCTTGAAAAATCTCTTCTGCTTGCCGGGGAATAGATATGTTTATAATCTCTTATTACCATACAATTGCATACTTTACGAAACGGGTTACAAAGGGGTAAAAATGGAATCTTTTGCTGTGATACGGGCCGATGACCAGGCAAAGCTGAACACCGCAATCTCGGACTTGCAGAGGCATGGCGGCCTTACGTTTGCGACGACTCCCCGGGAGCTAAACCCTTCTTCCGCGGATAAGATCCTGGTCCAGGTGATGAAGGTCCCACTCAAAAAGGCCTGCCGGGCCGCTGCGCTGGTATCGCTGAGCGATGACCCGGGCGTGGCGATCGACGTGCTGGGACGCATACATCCGCCGGCGCACGTGATCATCGTGAGTTCGAGGCATGACATCTATGCCAGGATCACAGAGTGCATCAGCCAGCTCCCGGACCTGAAGGACTATGTCGCGCCTATCATCCCTAAGAAGACGATGACATAAGATTAAGGTCTGAACTTTTTCTAATATAACTGTTATAGTCATCACGGATACCGGGCGGTCTCGCATACGCGTTGGTGTACGAGCATCTTCTTGTTAATCGTGAAGTGATAGCGACGATTGCTCGGACATTTTTAAACGATCTATTTACAGGTTCTATAAACGTGTACAGGGGAACCTTTTGGGAAAAGGTTCCCCTTGCACCCTTCCAAAACGATCCTTAAAATTAGTGCCTTCGGCACATGTGTTTGGTGTCGCGACCCAGGGGAACTTTTGCAAAAGTTCCCCGGGAGCCCCTCAAAATTCTAGGCAAACATTATGCCAGCTTCCTGGCTCATGTTCTTGTTCCGCTCGCCCATCACCTTGGAAACCGCCGCGTTGAAGTCAGACGACTCCACAGTGTCGCGGTTATTACGGATAGCGAACATGCCCGCTTCCATCACGACGGCCGAGATGTCGGCACCGCTGGACTCTTCGGTGATCATGGCGATGTTCTTGAGGTTGACGTCCTCCGCCAGGTTCATCTTGCGGGTGTGAATCTTCAGGATCTGCTCCCTCGCATCGACGTTGGGCATGGGCACCTTGATCATGCGGTCGAACCGGCCAGGGCGCAGCAGCGCCGGGTCGAGGATGTCCGGCCTGTTAGTCGCGGCCAGGATACGAACGTTACCTCTTGGGTCGAAGCCGTCCATCTCTGCGAGCAGTTGCACCAGCGTCCGCTGCACTTCGCGGTCGCCCGACGTGATACTGTCAAGCCGCTTGGCGCCGATGGAGTCGATCTCGTCGATGAAAATGATCGACGGCGATTTTTCCTTGGCCATCTCGAAGAGCTCGCGGACCATGCGGGCGCCTTCGCCGATGTACTTCTGGACAAGCTCACTGCCGATGATGCGTATGAATGAGGCTTTGGTGCGGTTGGCCACTGCTTTCGCGAGCAGTGTCTTCCCCGTGCCTGGCGGGCCGTACAGCAGCACACCCTTGGGCGGCTCGATGCCGACCCTGGTGAAGAGCTCAGGCTTCATGAGCGGCAACTCGACGGTCTCCTTCAACTCGTTGATCTGGTCTTCCAGGCCTCCGATGCTCTGGTAGTCGATCTCCGGCGCGGCGATGACTTCCATGCCGAGCACCAGCGGATCCTTCACCGTCGGGAGCACCTCGATCACAGCCAGTGACTGCTGGTTCAGTGCGACCTTGGCCCCGGCGTAGACGTCCTTCGAGTTGATGAACTGGGATGAGTTGACGACGAACTTGGGCCCGGTGGACGACTTGATGATCATCTTGCCGTTGCTCATCACGTCCAGGATAGTCCCGACGATGAGCGGCGGGGTCTTGAGCCGGTCCAGCTCGGAGGTCAGCTTCCTGATCTCGCGCTCGTACTGTACTTTCTTGTTCTCGACGGACTTTTTCTCGAGCTCGATTTTCCGGTACTCTTCCTTTAAGCGGACGTTACGCTCCTCCAGCTGTTTGACCCTGTCCAGCAGATACTTGGAAAAGTCACTCAGCGGCACCTCTCCGGTAAACTCGACGCCAGATCCTTCCGCCATATTAATCAATTATTAAGTTAATTTTCTTGGTATATATGCTTAACCAAACAAAAACCGCCCAAAATATACTTTTTTTCAGTTGCACATTTTTGGTATTTAACGCCTGTGCATGCCGTTTTTATACCAGTAATTACGGGCAATTATCGTAAGTCGCCATAACACATTATTATAATTTAATCGTCATAAATCTTTCGGCTTTTCGGGCAACCCTAAAAACTCTTTTAATTTGGCTCCTTTTTACAGTGCCATTACTAAAAGTCTGCGCGACCAAATTAATGCATATCAAAGTTAAAGCTAAATAGAAATATCGGCTTAATGCATAAAAAATGAAGATAAATCTTCATTTAGCGTATAGTGTCTTGCGCCGTCGTAATTAGCTAATTACGACGGTAAAATGTAAAGAAATTTTTATGTTTCGCATGGAAACTATCGCCATATGCCTTTTTTGTGTTCCACTGGAAAAGAAACAGGGGGTTTTTATGCAATGCGAAGGACGACGATAGCCGAAAAACCTATATTTCCATTGAACTGCATAGTTAAACTATGCAGCGATACACGGCGGTTTTAATGCATAGTTTACAGTAAAAGTCCCGATGGCTACATGTGGCACATGTAGCCTTTGGGACATTTATGGCCATAACAGCCATAACCGGCGTTACCACCGGCAGATCATAATTAGCTAATTACGTTAAAATAGTTTTGCGTAATTAAGCATTTTTATTTTCGTATAACATCGAAAAATATAAATAGCAAATGTACATATATGTACAAAAATGTACAAATATGTACAATGGTGGTGAAAACGCATGACTTCGCTGTTTAACGCTACTGACATTATCGACACTATCACGGCGATTTCGCCGCTGGGTGGTGCAGTAACAACCCTCGTGGTCGGTTTCGTCGGGCTTATCCTGACCGTCGCCCTTATCGGGTTCATTACGGGCGTGTTCGATGACATCCTTGCAGGTATCAGAAACATGTTCACGTTCGGTCGTAAGGCTTAGTCCCTCGCCCGTCGATACGAACGGTATAGCTCATCCCTCACGGATGAAACAACTAAAAACGAAACAATTCGGCTAACAGAGGCAACACATGAAAAACGATCTCATAACCTCCCGTGCGAAAAACGGCTTTCTGTTAGCCGTTCCCCTCGTATTTTTTTTCCTCTTAATAACGGCAATTCCGACAGTACACGCCGAAACTACAATTCAGATGAGCGACCAGAACGTGATTCAAGGACAGGTTTTCTTAGTCTATCGGGTTATCGAATCCGGGTTAATGTACATCGGCGTATATAACACGACTGACCAACTTATTTTAACAGATGGACAATACGTTTTCGTTCTTAAACCGAGTACGATAGATTATCTGCACAACCCGTTAGCGCTCTTTGATTTGTTCATGAACAGCGTCCCAGCGCAGCTAGCACTTTTAGAAGCTGTTGCTATTATCGCTCTCGTATTTGTCATTGTCAGATGGGTAGGCGGCAGGCGATAACTGATGATAAAAAACGTCCTTATCGTCACAGTCCTGACCATAGCCTTTTTTACGTTTATAGCCGGTTCAGCGGACGCCGCTGGAAGCGTATACGTTAACGTCCAAATAACATCACCCGCCCCGGCAGGCGGATGGCAACTATACATTCTAGAGCCGAATATTGCAGGCGGCGATGTCGTATACAGTACAACAATCTATGATACAGGCATGCACACATACCCCATAGGCCCAGCGTCTATGATGGTAGAGGGCACATATACTGTTAGAGTAGCTGCAAACGGTTACACACCCGTCGATGGCGCACTAGGCGCTTACTGGCCAACAGGATACGGAAACTCATTCGTTTACGACAGCAGCGACGGCAATTACTATAGGACATTTACTATAATCATGGGTTCTCAAATTTCGCCGACGCCCGCCCCTGAAATGTGGATGGTTTACTATAGAATTAGGATACCGACAGCGCCCCCGGCAGGCGGATGGTCTGTAACACTACACGACCCTAACGACAACATTGTAGACAGTCGCCAAATTCTAGACACGGCAGGGCACGTAATCGGCATCGGCCACCAAAATCTAATGGTACAGGGCTATTATCATCTCGTAGTCTATGCGTCCGGGTACGACACGCATACGACGAACATGTATTGGCCCTCGGGCGTCGGCGGCAGCCCGTGGTATCTGTCAGAAGGCAACTATTACACCACTGAACAAATAATAACGATGGTTAGCAACCCGGAATACTACATAGCGCTCGACATCAACGCCGAAACCGTCCCGTCCGGTGGGTGGCTGGTCGAAGTCGTTCGACCAACGGGCAGTATTATGCTGTCAGAAACCGCCACGACTAATAATATCGAGTGGTATCATCTCACCGGCACTTTGCAGAACGGCTTTTATACGGTTTACGTGTCCGGTTCTGGTTACACTACTTGGTCGGGAACCGTGCAATATCCCACTGATTTTATCGCTAGTCAGGGCAGTAACTTTATCGCTGATTTAACGGCTAACATGGGTTCATCTGTCAGTCCTACCCCCACGCTAACCCCTCCAGGTAGCCCGGTTAAAGTCCGATTTCACATTTTAAACACGTCTAACGGCTATGCTGTTCCTGGCATGTGGATATCGACAACGCAAACATCAGGCATTAACTACGGTTATCAACAGCAATGGACAGCCGACGCGATGGGAATTGCCACAGCGTACAGCGAACAAAACGTAATGCTAACATGGATTTGTGCCCGTGGCAGCACGTTATATGTCGAACAAACGGGAACCGTCCCTATCGGCAGTACAGACGTTGACGTGTACGTTTATCTTGTGCCACTATCGCCCGATAATGGCATGCCGCAGCCATCTATAGGGCCGGATGGCAGTTATATCCCGCTAACACAAGAACAGCGGGGATGGTACAGAGATGAAACTATGAGCGTGATGATTATCGCATTGCCGGGACTGCTCGGACTGTTCGCGCTTTTTATTATCGTGGATGTGGTAAAACGAAAACGTTAACGCTGTTAATTGCCTTGCTGTTAGGCGTTGTTGCTCTCGCTGCTCTGCCATCTGCTTCCGCCGCCGACCCTGCCGGTTATGGCTACTATCAGACTGCCATAATCACCGGCAGTAGCGCGGGGGCATTGACCGATTATCAGGTAGTTTTCGATGTGTATTCAGGCAGCGGCATGAGCAGTGGCAGTAACATATACCTTAATGGTCACTCGCTCTCATGGCCTAACGATATACTCTTCACAAACAACGACTGCACAGTAACCTATCCGTATTGGGTGCAACCAGATACTATAACCTCTTCTCACGCTCGCATATTTGTAAAAATTCAGAGCATTCCGGCATCTCCGGGGAATCTGCCCATAAAAGTATGGTACAGCAAGAGCGGGGAATCTAGTCATAGTGACGGCTCGCTAACATTCGTGCTTTTTGACGATTTCGATGGCACGGGCGCCCCGAACAGCGCTTTGTATACGTGGGCCACTGAAAACCCACCATCAAAGAGCGGTAGTATCCTTACAATCCCATCGGCCATCAGGACTATAGTGACCTATGACACGACACAATACAAAATCGCCGGTAGAATAAAGGGAAATCCATCGAGCGATTATAACGGGCCGCTCGTACTATCTGATGGCGTGAACATAGAGGCAGGCACTCGCATAGCCGCGTTTTTTAGTTGGCAGGGAGATT
>JAEZKS010000239.1 GCA_023436075.1 Methanobacteriota archaeon | reverse complement strand
GGCTTGCCCAACATTAGAAATGCTGCGTTCGCTGCGCCCGCTGCGACCTTTTTCGCCCCCTTGCGTACGAATTTTGTAGCCCCATGAGCCCGGTTTAAAAAATAGCCGCGTTCTCTGCGTTCCTCTGCGCTCTCTGCGGCCTAAAACCGCGATCCGACTCCACATTAGCGATTACAAGAGTGACTGAGGCTAGATCACGCGCACGCGCGAGAGCTGCCCACCAACCGTAACCGGTTTTTCGCTTCACGCCGAGAGGCCAGATCACGCGCACGCGCGAGAGCTGCCGTTGCCTCCCTGTCACCGTTGTCGCATGTATCCCGGAGGCCAGATCACGCGCACGCGCGAGAGCTGCCCGGCCTTCCTGCAAGAGAAGTCCGATCACAAATATTTATATATAAACTCAGGGCATGTACTACCAGAAACGGAACCGTGAGAGAGGAGGGACGGCTGCCGCCTTGAAAAAGGTGAGGAAAGTCCCCCCACCGTCCGGATACACAAATGTCCGCAAGGGCATACGGCGAGAGTCGTGGCAATGTCACAGAAACGCTACGGCCGCGCGCAAATGCGATGATTCGGCAACGATGAGGTCGCGCGCAGGCCGATGAAACGGTCAATCCTTGTGGGTGCAAGCTGAAGCGGGCTTCAAACGGGTCATCCGGACCCGGCCCCGGTAATAGCGCATAGATGAATGCCGTCGGCCTTCGGGCCATGAACAGAAGGGGGCTTACTACCCTCACTCACGGACTTCGTTTTTCGTCACAGCTATTTTTCAAAATAAACTAAATTAGTAAATTATATCTCCGTTGCTGCTTACCTACTCTATGGTCGACGGAAGATATGCGCAAATACTTTTTGGGCTTGGAGGAGCTCGACGATGTCATCGGCGGCATCGACGACGGCACCAACATCATGCTCATCGGCCCGTCTATGTGCGGGAAAGAGGCGCTGCTCAACAGCATCATGTCCGCCGGCCTGACGTCAGGAGAAGCTGTCATCCTCGTCGAAACACGTGTTCCCGGCCGGGACGCGCTGCAAAAGCTGAAGCCGCCGGTGGGAGCGCGGGTGGGCGTCGTCGACTGCGTCACCAGGGCGCTGGGCGTGAACGCCGCCGACACCGCCAGCGTAAAGCACATATCCGGGCCCGTGGACCTCACGGGCGTAGGGGTTCGCGTCAGTCAGTTCGCAGACGAATTCAGCCACGCCGATATGGACAGCTACCGGCTTTGCATCGACTCCCTCTCGACCATGCTGATGTTTTCCAGCCTGCAGACCGTCTATCGATTCATGCACGTGATCGCTGGACGTGTCGTCATGCAGCGCGACCTTGGCATCTACGTCGTTGACGAGAACATGCACGATGCGCAGACGATCGCCACGCTGAAGCAGCTGTTCAACGCCGTGCTAGAGGTCAGGAGCGAGGGCGATCGTAACTTTGTCAGGGCAATAGGGCTCACGTCGCGGCCTACACCATGGTTCGAGTACGAGGTACGCGATCGCCAGGCCGTGATGAAGGAGGCCTGTCGATGATCAGGACCGGCATACCTGTCCTGGACGAGCAGCTCAAAGGTGGCATCCCGATCGGGAAAACTATCACCTTCTATGTATCCCCTGGCGTCAATGGCGAAGTGTTCACGCTTCAGACGGTGTACGCCAATCTTGCAGGCAATGGTGTCTGCTACTTTCTGACGAGCAATTGTGCCCCGGACGTGGCTCGGGCCAGCTTCAGGGAATACGGCTGGGACCTGACGCCTCATGCCTCGCGGTTCGCCGTCGTCGACGGCTACTCTGCCGAGGTCGGCCTGCCCTCACAGGAGCCGTTCGTGGTCGACGACCCGGGAAGCATAGCCTCGGTCGATCGCACCATCTCCGGCATCATCGACGTGCTGGCACCTGGAGACATGATCGCCATATCTTCGCTGTCGTCCATCTTCGACAGTTGCCGCGGCGGAGACGTTACTGATCAGGTCATCCTCGATTGCGCCCGCAAATGGAACAAGATGGCCGTGCTGAACGGCGGCGTCATGCTGTACGGTTTCGCGGACAAAGGCTATGACCGCCAGCTTGTCGAACAAATCAAGGACGGGCTCTGCAACGCCACTGTTCTGGTCGATGGCCCGGGGGAAGCGCGGACTTACGGGGATAGCTTCAAGCTTCACACCTGTGACTGGGCACGGCCTCCGGAATGGCCGACACCCTATAAGGTCATCAAGCCAGGCGGCGTGAGAGCATACATCCCTAAAATACTGGTCACAGGGCCGAAAGGCTCGGGCAAATCGACCTTCGTCCATACGGCGTCGCGGCTTTCCTCGGGCAAATCGGTTTCGGTCGATCGGGCAGGTACCACGGTGGCGCTCGATTACGCCAACGTGACGCTACGCGGCCTGACACTTGACCTGTTCGGCACGCCGGGGCAGGCTCGGTTCAATCCTATCCTGCGGACGCTTGCGAAGGATGCCATGGGCGTCGTGCTGATCGTCGACTCAGCCGACCCGAAGAGTTTCGAGCGCGCCCTGGAGATCCTGAAGATCGCCTGTGGCAAGAGGACGCCATACATCGTGGCCGCTAACAAGCAGGACCTGGATGACGCCATGGACCCGGAGCAGATTCACAGAAAGCTGGGCTTGCCGCCGATGGTGCCTGTCGTCGGCCTCACCGCGCTCGACCAGGAAGGCGTGATGAAATCGCTAGAAGAGATCATCAGGAAGATCGTGGAGGCGCGTTGAGATGCCTCACGATCGCGTGAACGATGTGCTGTCCGACATGAGACGGGCTGGCGGTACTCGCGCGGCGGCGGTCGTATCGCGCGAGGGGATATTGATCGCATCTGATCTGCCTCGGGAAGTGCACGCCGAAACTTTCGCGGCCATGGCCGCCATCATGTTCAGCGCCGCCGAGACGGCCGCCATCGAGATGAATGAAGAGGCGCCGGACCGGCTGATCGTGGAAACCGACGAAGGACGACTCGTCATTGCCGGAGCTGGCGAGCGCATGATGTTAGTCGCGCTGACCGATGCAAAAGCGGGGCTCGGGCACGCGATCGTCGAGATGACGCGCGCCACGGCCAGGATCAAAGACCTTTTCGGATAACAAAAATAAAAGAGACGGTATGAGAGGTAATCCCGCCCGCAGTGGGAGGCTGCGGGCGGGTGGGATGGATGGATTTATTTACTTAATCGGTATGCTGCTGCCTGCTTTCTTTTCGGCCTTCGGCAGGTTGATCTCGAGCACGCCGTTGTTGAAGCTGGCCTCTGATTTCGACTCGTCGACCGGCGTCGGCAGGCGAATGGCCCTGTAGAACCGGGAGTAGCCGCGCTCGCGTCTCAGGTATCCTTCCTCCTCGTTTTCCCGGGACGCTTTTTTCTCGGCGCTGATCTCGAGCACGTTGTCCTTCACGCTGATGCGGATGTCATTCTTGTCCACGCCCGGCAGGTCGGCAGTGACGACGATGCCCTTCTCGCGGTCGATGACATCGACGTATGGCACCTGTGACTCCCGGGGAGAGGGAAGCTGCGAAGACTCGAGGTACTCAGGGAATTCCTCGAACAGCCTGCTCATCCGGTATTGCATCCGTCTTAACTCGTCGATTGGGTCCCATGTGTATGGCATTCGGTATCTCTCCTGAGGTCTGTTAATGTTTAGTTAGTATTATCTATATATATACTTTATTATTATCAGCTGATGATCTGGAATCACACAGGTACAAAAATACACAGTAGGTTACCAGGATCAATGACCTTATCAAAGAACCTCGTTAGTTTAACGGAATATATCGTCCGGATCAATCGCATAGTATTTTATTGATATTCTATGCAATGACGAGAACCGATAGCGCAGGCATCGCGAGAACCCGGATGAAGCCATATATACCCGGGAACTGACATGGAAATTAATGGCAGAGGATGATTTTTCAGTAGAACTCCAGCCGGTGGAGAACATGGACGGGGGCGGGTCGAGGACCCGGCACGTCATCCTCAAGCGTCTTCACGCATCGCTGTCACAGTCAGTTTTTTCCTGCCACATCGGCAACAAAATCGCGCCCAACAGAGACTACTCGTACGAAGGCCTGTACGTCCTGCTTGACGGCGACTACTGGAAGTTCATCGACGCGCTGGCCTTTGGAATTCGTATCGGAAACAACTGGATATCCATGAAGCCGAAAAATGTTAGGGCTTCGCCATGGGAAAGCGAATATTCCTACGATGCCGACGGCCTTTCCGCTCGCGTCACGTACTACCTGTATGATGCGCCGGGAGGGACAGGCATCATGGATATATCGCTCACGGGCAAAGATGCCGGCGACGCAACGATAATCCTGGAGCCGTTCTTCGACATACGGTTCATGTACGGCCCATCGACTCCGGACACCCATGCGGCCGACATCGTCTCCGGAACGCTTGCAGTCAGCGCTGGCTCACCCACCGTCTGCCTCAAAGCAGAAGACGCCATTTTCGTCGGGAAAGGCCGACAGGTATCGTGGAAATATAAGCTGGGCTCGGGCAGCCGCCGATGGCAGTACGATCAACTGCGTTTCGTGGCGGAGGATCGGACTATATCCTCGTTCTATGACATCGAGGTGGAGGGCCCCGAAGCCTCGCTAAAGTTCGCCTGCGGTGAGACTGCGGCCGACGCCTTCGAGCGCTTAGAGGGGGAATATAGCCGCAGCGACAGCACGAGGGCGTCGATGATCAGGGACGCGCTCTTTCCGCGATATACCACGACCGATCGGGATGTGCTATTCCGGGCGCTGGGAATGGAACGTTTCGGAATGATTACGGACGGTGTGGTCTTCCGGGAGGCCGGGGACTTCTGGTTCAAAAGCGTCTGGTTCCGGGACATGTACGAAGGTCTCATCCATAGCTATCAGGCAATCAGTAAGATCGAAGGCCTGTCCGGGATGAAAGAGGCGCTGCTGAAGTCGTTCGAGCTGCGGGACAGCGAGGGACGCATTCCGAACCGACTGGTGCCCGGCAGGGGCAGCATGCGGCCGGACTATAACAGCGCCGACGCCACGCTGCTTGCATTCATCCTGGCCGGCATGATTGTCCGAGACGGCAACGACGGCGGCCTGGCGCAATATGCCGGGGATGCATTCCGAAAATACCTGGAAAGCATCCGGCGTTGCGACATCAAGGCGAACGGCCCTCCCAGGCTCCGGCCTAACGGACTGATCAGTACGCCGTCATGGCACTCATGGACCGACGGCATGCGTGACGTTGACGGTTTCAGTTTGCCGATCAGGCTGAGCGAGGCATGGGAGCGCGAACTGATTCGCAGGAATGCGATAGGGGAGCCGTTCCTGCAGAAATTCTTCCTGCCTGAGATCAACGCCCAGTGGCTGCGGGCGCTCGAAGCTGGCTGGCGGTTCAGCCGATACAACCGTGACTTCGCAATGGCTGATACCTGTAAGACGTACTATAACCTGGCCCGCGAATCTTACAGGCAGGTATTCCTGAACCCAGATACAGGCTATGTCAATAACCTGGCCTGCACGGATGACTTCAGCCTCGGGCCGCAAACCGATCCGACTCCCGGTTCCCCTGGAGTGGTCGCGGCGGCCATGCTGGGCCTTGACCTGTTTACAATGCGGGAACTGGAGGGCATCGCGGACTTCGCGAAGGCGCACCTCATGCGGACCAAGTTGGGTATGCCCTTCGGCATTATCGTCCGTGAGTCCGAGCATGAGGTATATCTGGGTGACTCGGAGTACCACGAGGCAGTCGTCTGGCCCAGAGACACGCCGTACCTGATCAGGCTGCTGGATCTGGTCGGCGATACTGCGACCGTCGAAGGACTGCTGGCCTCCAACCTGCGACACCAGATGGAGGAAGGCTTCGTCTTCTACAACCACGAGCTTTTCAGCGGAGACGACGACCGGGTGCCAGTGAAGAACCCGGTACAGTGGTGGTCACAATGGGTCGATCCGTACCTGGGCCGCGGCCAGCGTTAGAAAAAATCGCGTTGAATATATGCTCGTTCGACTGATAGAGATAAATACCTGAAAGTCCATTAGTGAAAAACTATATTTCATGAGGGCAGGCCAGGTATGGAAGGTCTGGTTAAGCGATTACCGGCCCCCTTGTCACGCTGACAGGAAGGAGAACAGCAATGAAGGCATGTATCATGTGCGGTGGCGCGGGCACAAGGCTCCGGCCCCTCACTTTCGAAAGGCCGAAGCCCAGCATCCCGATTCTCAACAAGCCGTCCGTCGGTCACCTCGTGGAACACCTGTCCAAGAACGGGTTCAACGAGATCGTGATCACGCTTGGCTATATGGGCGATGTCATCGAGAAGTACCTCGGCGACGGGTCGCTGTTCGGCGTCGACATCAAGTATGTCTACGAGAAGGAGAAAATGGGCACTGCGGGCAGCGTGAAGAACGCCGAGAAGTACCTCGACGGCTCGCCGTTCCTCGTGGTCGGAGGAGACCACGTGCTCAACCTGAACCTGCGGGAGCTGTATGACTTCCACAACCGGTCGGACAGCATGGTCACCATCTCAGTGCTCAGCATCGACGACCCACGGGAATTCGGCATCGTCGACCTCGATAACAACATGGCCATTCGCCGCTTCCGGGAGAAGCCCGGGCCAGGCGAGATCTTTTCGAACCTTGCCTCGACGGGCATCTACGCCCTGAGCCCGGAAATCCTGGACTACATCCCCCGGCAGAAGTACGACTTCGCCAAGGACTTGTTCCCGAAGCTACTGAATGAAGGTCGGAAGATCACCGGCTGGATGGCCAGGGGCCAGTGGACCGACGTCGGCAGCCCCAAGGCATACCGTGAGGCGCAGAAATGGATGCTCGATAACCTGCCAGGCACGACCCTCCACGGCCGTCTGCTCGTCGAAAACGCCCGACTGAACGGCCCGCTCACTACGGGCAATAACGTCAGCGTGGGCAAGAACTCAGTGATCGTCGGCCCGGTAGTCATCGGCGACAACACGACCATCGGTGACAACGTGCTGATCGGCCCGTACACGTCGATCGGCAACGGCTGCAGCATCGGCAACGACTCCCGCATCCTGTCGGCAGTCATCTACGACGGCGTAAAGATCGGAGCCGGCTGCTCGGTGTCCGGCGCCATCATGGACAACGACGTCTCCATTGGCAAGAGCTGCACCCTCGAAAACGGTACAGTAATCGGCCCGCGCACGATGATCGGCAACGATGTGACCGTGCACTCCGACGTACGCATCTGGCCGGAAGTAGTCGTGCCTGCTGGCATCAGCGTTGTCAAGGACACGGTGAACGAGCACTTTGAAACAGACGTGAACGGCTCGTAATTTTTTTAACAATTGTAGGTTGGGCGGCACCTCGTGCGCGTGTTCATGAGCCTGGGCAGAGCTTAGCAATGGGTTTTCCGACGACGGACTGCCACACCCAGCCTTGTTTCGGGCACCCGCATGACGTGACTCTCACCAGG
>JAEZKS010000223.1 GCA_023436075.1 Methanobacteriota archaeon | reverse complement strand
AGCACAAGCTATGCGACAATCCTTGTACAGGCTAATATCTTCGCATGTCAGGGCTGAGTTGTTTGATCTGTCCGCGTAGCGAAGCGGAGCGGTGTAGCCAGGGGAGGCCAGCGGAGGCCGTGACCGGCACGAAGGTGCCTCTTGACTATCGTAGCGACTGGAGGGGGCGGGAGCCCCCTCCTGAGATGTCGTAAGCAGAACGGCTAACCAGCCCTGAAGACCTGGCAGAAAGGTTTACAAGCCCTGAAAGCCTGCTACCTGATAATGATGAAACCTGGCAGGGACTACGTCGGGCTCGGCGTCGGGGCCGTGATCGTGCGGGACGGCAGAGTGCTTATGCTGCTTCGATCCGATGCCTGCCGCAATAATCGGGGACTATGGACGATACCTGGCGGCATGGTCGAAACCTTCGAGCGGCTTGAAGATGCCGTGAAACGGGAAGTAAAGGAAGAGACCGGCCTGACCGTGACCAGGATCGATTTTCTTGGCGTCTCGGACAGGACGTTTGACGGCGAGCACTGGGTCAGTATATTATATCTGTGTAGCTGCGACGGCGAGCCTGCGAACGCGGAGCCGGAGAAACATTTGAAAATCGAATGGCAGAGCCTCGACGAGCTTCCAGAGCGGATTACCCTGCCTAGCAGGGATGGTATCGATGCGTTCACGCTGCGCATAGGGCCAGATGATTAAAGCCTAAGAGAGCCCTCTGTCGTCAAATAGAGCGGCCTCTGCAGCGGCCTCGCGCGCACGCAAAAGCCGGGGCAGAGCATTCGACGGTTGCCAGACCCTGTTTTCCTCACGCGACCGTTATTTTTTGCACTACGGGCTATATAATTGCGGAGATAACAGGCCGATCATGAAGTGGATGGCATTGGTGTGCGTCGCGTTAGTGCTCATGGCCGGTATCGGTGGCATGGGCAGCATTGGTGAGCGGACTATGCATTTCAGCATCAAGTACGGGGACTCTGACGGGGTTTCGGCGGGGATCGGCCGGATGCTCGAGGGATGCTATCAGACGATCAACAGCTATTTCGGGAACTTGCCGAATAACATCAACGTGCTCGTGATCGATGACACGAAGATGGATGGCATCGGCAAGCATGTGGAGGCTTTTTCCGCGTGGAATCCCCGGTCGAGCACGATCGTGTTGCGTGACAAGACGCTGAAGGATAAGAAATCGCTTGCGTGCGTTGCAACGCACGAGATATGTCACCTGGCGCTGAACGACATACTCGATAAAAAGGGTGGGAAGGAATTCGCCTGGCTGGAAGAAGGCACATGCATGGTCCTCTCGAATGAGCCGCTGGACGACGTGAAAATCTCGAAGTACATCGTCTCGAACGGATTCATGAGCCTGGACGAGATCGCGAAGGCCATCGATAACGACGAGTACGCGATCTGCAAGAATGGCTACCTGCAGTCATTCAGCCTGTGCAAGTATATAGCAGAGCAATTTGGCACGCAGGCGTTGGTCAGCATCATCAGATCGCCTTCTTCTGATTTCGAAATGGCTTTCCGCGATGTGACTGGCGTGAACTTCGAGCCGGTCTACAATGCATGGAAATCTACGGTAGACTCCAGATCGCATGGCGTGCCCGCGCCCGGAATCGTTTCGATACACGGCTACCTCTGCTTTGACCTGGCCGACTGAAAAAATATATAGCCTGCCGGCATCGATGATAGATATATGCTCAAGATCGCCATCCCTCATCAGGTCTACTCGGAAAACAAGGTCAAACTGAAAAACGTCATCAAGAAGTTCGGGATGTCATGGGCGAGTGGAAAGAACGGATGGATCAACGGAGCGACGGGCGATGGCGTCTATATCGACAAGTCAGTTATGGATATGATCCTCAGCGACTCGTTCACGGGCGACATGCCCATGACGATGTTCGTCGATTCTGACAACAAAGAGTTCATTTCCGAATTTTCGGAGAAGATCCGGGCGCTGGGCGGATCGATCGTGGAAGACGCGACGCCGGGGGCTATCGAATCCGGGCCTGCTGCTGCCGCCGTCATGCCTGATCTCACAAGGAAGGAACGGCCGCCGGCAACGGGCCGGAGCAGCATATTCGTCCGCCTGAATATGAGGGACGCCGAGGGGTGCACGACTCCAGAATTCGCGGAGAAAGCGGCAGAAGACCTGAAAGAGATCAGCCGCCGCTGGGAGCGACGACGCGCCCAGGTCCTTCTCGAATGCCGGCGCGCTGGCATGGAAAAGGATGCCACTGATCGGTTCCTGCACCGGGAAGAGATCGTGTTCAGAAAGGCCAACGCGTGCTGGATCACCGGGGAATTCCCATCGGAGCGGGCCGAAAACGGCGAAGACGGGTAGAAAGTCCTCCAAGGAAGGCGGATTTCCTGAATATTCTCATGAAAACGGGGGCGACAGATGCCTTCCGCTAATTTTCTGTAGCAAAACCTCTATATAGTCAGTTCCGGCATATCTAAATCCGGCTACGAAAGGGCGGTTTGCCAGAACATGCCCGACGCGGGCGCATGATGCCAGGCGTCGTATCGGCATAGAGCTATATGGCAATGCCCAGGGAGGCTGATTATATATGGTAGACAAGTCCACTGACTCTGAGTGCAGAGACAAGAAGAATTTTGGCCTGATCAATGAGCAGGGAGAGGAGATCGGAACCTATTGCGGGGCCCAGCCCCGGGACGCGGCGCTGAAAGCGGCCAATCGTGGCGTCACAAACATCGTGCTCAGGGAAAAGGGCACTAAAAAGGTCCACTACTTCAAGGGCAAGAGAGAGCTCGTTCCTGCCCCTGCCAACGCGCCTGAATGGATCAAGAAAGCGGCGTCGAAACAGCAGGGCAAGATATACAAGGCAAACGTAGAGAAGGTAGGAACGGCAAACCTCGACTACAGCGAGCTCGAGCGAAACCCTAAGTCGCTCTTCAAGGTTCCTGCCACCAAGAAATAAAATCAAAAGCAATAATTTCCCTTTTACTTTTTATTTTTTCAATAATTATTTTGGCATATTTTTATATATAAGTCTATATATTACTGATTTAGTGATTGTTATGGCAAGGAAAGAATCTAAAGGAGACATTAGCGTAAGAGAGGCAGGCAGGCGTGGTGGCAACACCACGAAGCAGAGGCATGGCCACGATTTCTACCGCGATATAGGCCACAAGGGCGGCCAGAAAGTCAGAGAGCTCATCGAGAAGGGCAAGTCAGCCGAGAGATAAGCTTTATAGCGGTAAGGCTGACGACTGAATCAAACGGGGGAGGCTACCCCCGATTTATTTCACCGGCGTTATATTTTTATCAAATGCTTATACGTCAGGCAAGTCTATAACAGTTTATTATTATAGTTTCAAAAGTGCAAGTGGAAAAATCTATTAAGTAGCAAGCCAATTAACTGATTGTCCGGGGCTTAATTAAGTACCCCCATCGGTGAATTCCTTAACCCCATATCGTATTATCACCAATCAATTTTAACTAAGCCCCGGACCGCCGATCGTTTCGTTTACCTTGAAGGAACGGCCGGCAACATAGTAATTTGCATGATTATATCAAAGGCTCATCTAAACCCTTAATTTTACTTAACAAGTGTTAAGTCCGATTTGAAAAATAGCCAGTTTCAACAATAAATCCTAAAGAAGAATTTTATGATCCTTTGAATTTCTTTTTATATGGGCTGTCCCGTGGTTGAACATAAAGTACACATGGTACACGACGGTCATTTAAAATTGGCAATGCTAAGCCTTCTGTTAACAGTCCTTTATGTATGTTGCGTACGTCGTGTACCTCATGTTCAACCACAGGCTCAACGTATACAACCATTCAAAAATGACTATAAATGCAGGGAGGGAGAGTTGAACTCCCAAAAAACAGATCTGCAGTCTGCCGCATTAGCCGCTCTGCCATCCCTGCGCCTTCAAATCGCTAAACGCAATTATCTATGTGCGTTCTGTCGAAACATATAGGTTTCGGAGAATAATGGGCACTTTTTACTATATGAACGTTGTGAAAAAGGCAAATGTTGCGCACGTACATACGGCCGGCCGATTGGCGGGCGGAGAAACTCATTTTATTTATCGCTCGTCATAGATAAGCCGTTCGGTACCCCTTGTGCCGTTTCGACAGGCAGGACAATGCTTTTCTAGTCGTTATTTCCATTATAAGTATCGGGGATGGAGAAGTGGATTACGTAAGCGTATTCCTGGATGAGAAGAGGCTATCTTCGAGCGCCGGGACCATACGGCAGTACGATCAGGTGCTGCGCAGCTTCGAGCGTTATTCTGGCAAACCGATAGAAAGCATCGTCAGGACTGACGTGATCAGGTACCTGAACCACCTGATGTTCGAGCGTAACCTGTCGAAGGCAACTGCGTCTAACGTTCTCAGCGTGCTGAAATCATTCTATAAGTTCATGGCCGATAACGGGTATATCGGCACGAACCCCACCAGGGGCATCAACAGCATCAAGATGGATAAAAAGGCCCCGGTCTATCTTACCATCGGGGAGATGCGGGAGCTGATCGATACGGCCATCGACGCGCGTGACCGCATTGTCGTCCGCATGCTTTACGCGACCGGCGTCCGCGTATCGGAGCTGATCAACATCCGCCGGCGAGACATCGACTTCGATCGGCAGACGATCAAGGTGTTCGGCAAAGGCGCCAAGGAGCGCATCGTGCTGATCCCTTCAGACATGGTCAACGACATCCTTCACTACTGCGAGACCGAGGGGCTCGGCGAGGGAGACCGGCTGATCGATCTCACTCCGCGCACGGTGCAACGGAACATCAAGGTGCTGTCGCGTCGCGCGGGCATCACCAAGAACGTCACGCCGCACAAGCTGCGACACAGCTTTGCGACCCACATGCTCCAGAACGGCGGCAACGTGGTCGCCATCCAGAAGCTGCTCGGCCACGCATCGCTTAACACTACTCAGATCTATACTCACTACAATGTTGATGATCTCAAGGAGATGTACGGGCGTACCCATCCGCTGGGACGATGATCCGTGCAACGGTAGATCATCACACCCGGTTTTTCTTCACAGGTTCTGGAAAAAACCTGTATAAAATAAGGTCGGAAAATTTATTTGTTTATTTCTCTTTAAAATAATATTATAAAGCTGCCGTTTGTATATTCTCAACAAACGGGTAATATAGATGATCGAGACGACGACGGAGCAATTCCATTGCAAGCAGTGTGGGGGCTGCTGCAAGTCGGACAGCATGATCCCGCTGACACTTGACGACATTTTTCGCATTGCCGATTTCCTCGGCCTCGAGCCCGACGAGTTCTTCATCCGGTACTGTACGGAAGTAGGCGTCGGAAACAGCGCCCCGATGGCATACCTGAAACGCGACAAGGGCTGCCCATTCCTGGATGACGGACTGTGCTCGATACACTTTGTCAAGCCTCTGCTTTGCAAGCACATGCCGTCGACCATATTCGGCAGCATGCAGTACTTGCGGGGAAAAATGCCGCCGTCCTGCACGATACAGCAGATGAGGGCAGGCGCGAAGGTCAACGATGACGAACGCGTCCGGGAGAAATACATGGTGGCCATGATCATGACGTCTATCTACTACAGCCTGCACGGGACTTTCATCTACGAGCGAGCGAAGCCGTACATCTACCGGATACTGTTGATCAATAAGAACCGGAACAAGCTGTTCATGGACGAGGCAATGGCCGGACTTTGATCGAATGTCATTCGTGAATCGGTTGATACGCTACCCCGTGACGTAACACCAAGTCCACACAGTCCGCACAGT
>JAEZKS010000203.1 GCA_023436075.1 Methanobacteriota archaeon | reverse complement strand
CGTCAGGACTTCCTGTCCGACGCGCCGGTACTTCGGGACGTGATTTCCGTTGGCGTTGCCGTTTGTGTCCTTCAGGAACCTGGAGCCGTTCACCATGTCGGCCTGCTTGTTGAGAATCGGCATGATGAGCATGGGGATCTCGTTCGGGTTGTGCTGTCCGTCGCCGTCGATGAGCACTAGGATGTCGGCGCCGTTAGACTTTGCGTAATGGAACGCATCTCTGATGCCTGCGCCCTTGCCCTGGTTAATTTCATGAGTAATGACCTTGGCGCCCGCGAGCCGTGCGACCTCCGCCGTGTGGTCCTTCGACCCATCATCAATGACTATGACTTCGTCCGCGTATTTCAGCGACCTTAAAACTACACTGCCTATTGCTACTTCCTCGTTAAACGCCGGAATAGCGACAATCACTTTTTGCGTCCTGGTAGCCTTGTTATCCACCGGATCAAAAAACGTGTCGTCGATGAATGCATATTGATCTGAGTAAACCCTGTCAGATCGATTGCTATGCTTGTGTGTTACGATTTCTGATGCCATTACATTCCCCCCATATCGACGTTTTCCGTTTTTTGACCCTTCCCCGCCTGATTACCGTTATATATAATTTATTACTTTATTGTAATTACAACTTGCCAAATATACTAATATATGTTTAAGACTTAAAACTATGCATTTGGGGAGTAACCGGTAGCCATTTAGGCATGCGTCTGCCAGAAAATACTAATTAGTAACTATAAATATAGCAATATAAACTAAATGAAAAAATAAGGACTGATTGACTATCAATTAATAAAAATGATATGATAAAAATTCGATCAATATCTTTAGGACCTGTTCTCATTTATCAATTGAGAATTTAAAGGTATGCCCTTTGCATATCACACCTTCATAGTCGAACGTCCCGTCCATCCGCTCATAAACCGAGATGTAGATCGTCGGATGCAATCTTATTGTTCACAAATCCTGTTTTATGGCTAATTCCTCTGTCTGCTCCAGTCATCGTGCTTTCAGGGCATCGCGCAGGCCCTTCAGAACCATGACAAGAAGTAGTCCTCCAGCACATGCGAACACACCGCAGCCGACAAGGAACATAGCAGAATGAAGAAACCCGCCCGGCCCGAGACGGAAAATGTTGAACGGCAGGGAGATCCGGCCAGCGCCGAATATGTAGCTCGGTATATGATCGAGATCAACGAGTACGCCAGCCACGCCACCGCCAATGAAACACAGGCGCCAAAAAGGAAGTGTGCCAGCTCGCAGCGCACCACTGAAAAAACCAGCTCTGGTATCATTTCCACTTTTTTCGTCACCTTGCGAGGTTCCCGGGCTGCGCCCTGGCATTGACATGTGGCTCACAATACGTTCGACCTGTAGCCGGCGGCCCGCAGGAATCAGGCAGGTCGCCGGCCGATGGTGGAGTTGAAACTCGATTCGCTTTTGAAGCAATTACTACGTTATTTGATAATTGATTTTAAATTATTTGAATATATCAGCGAATTTTTATAATATTAGTGATGAAATTGATTGGTTTGCTGGGGCATGCCGAAGATCATCCGCCGCAGCTTGCCATTTTTACACTTATGGGCTGCTGTCGTCGGCTTATCGCTCTAGTGTCTACGTATCAAAGGCAGTGGCGAAGGCATAGCGGTCCGGACAAAGTCCCTCATTTCCTGTCCGACTCTCTCATATTCTATATGTCCTTTCCATCCTGCCGCCGGCTCGAGTCCGCAATTGTACGCATCGTATACCTCTGCGAATGACTTGCATCGTTCCGAAGCGATCTCGATGTAGTCCGGCTCCCCCCAGTACAGCGGGTACTTGTGGTCGCTCATCACGTATCGGAAGACTGGCATTTTCGTATAGTCGAAGCCCATGATGCGGCTGCAGACGAGGTCTACTTCGACCGGACACTGGCCGGCGACCAGTACGCCGCATTGCTTCGGCTCTGGCACGAGCGGCCCTTCTTTCTGGCCTGCAATGATCCCGTCGACGACCGTGAATACCCTTCTCTGCGGCTCTTCGATCATCCGGCCGTTCTTGTCGGCGTAGATCAGTATACGGTTCAGGTCGGAGATCGTCCTGGGGATCGTGTCGTTGCCGTGCCACCCGCCGGCCTCGAACCTGTCCCTGAAGGGCACGGCTTTCTTCGAGAGGAACAGCAGGGCACTCATTGCCCGGAGCGACATGACGTACGGCATGTTGCGACTGGCTGCCTGCTCGTCCCGAAGCTTCGTGAACAGGTCCTTCCGGAAATCGCGGAGGGGATAGTCGTCTCCGCCCGCCTCTGCTGGTCCGGCACGGTGGTGCGGCAGCCAGTCCTTGAGACCGTTGATGCCGATCATGTTCTTCAGCGCGCAGGTCATGCCGGCCTTGCTGTGCGTCTTGAGCTTGGGCATGTTCAGCACGACGTCGGCGTCGAGAACGGTATTCCCGATGCAGTACTCGTTGTGCTCCTGGTTGTGGTGCCGGCGCATCTCGTGCCGGCTGTAGTACCCGTTCCGGAACAGGTCGCAGTCGTCGATGATTGCGCTGAGGTCTGAGTCGCCCTTCAGGTCTACGGCCGAGTAGCCGAGCGGATCTCCGGGCAGCGTCTGCTTTTCCATGCCGCCGGCGAGACGGACCTTGCCCCTGTAGTGTCGCATGTCGACGGCCTTGACCTCGATGCCTCGATCATGGTAATACTCTGCGATCTGGTCGACTCCGGTCAGCCGGACGATCTCTCCGAAGTCGGCGTCGAGATAAGGGGCATCGGCGATGGTGATCTTCCCGTCGCCCTGAAGGGCGAGCGCAGCGTAGTCCAGTACGGCCCGGATGACTGATCCGTGTGTGATCAGTGGCTCGATGCCGCCTGTCTTGTTGTAGTGGCGCACGAAGTTCGGCTTGAGAAGCACGTGGTCCCCGGGCTGTATGATCTCGCCCAGCGGGTCCCAGGACTCACGGCCGTAGCGGGCCTCGTCCATCCCCATCAGGCGGAACAGTTCCCGTACTCCGTCATAGACGGGATTATGCCTGGAAATATGCCCGAAGCGATACTCGGGATACCTCTCGGCCGGATGAAACGGGGCATCATGGCAATAGTCGGCACTTTCGTCTTTAAGAATCGCTACTTTCACCAGACAGACCTCCTGCAGAGCCAGACGTCATGCTTTCGGCGTCTGGCCATAGCCATATGGCAGCGAAACGTTCATCCACATGTAACATTCCCGGTACGGCGAGCTCATGTCGCCGTTCTTGTACACCTGGAACCCTATCTTCGCCTTCGGGTCAGGGATGTCAGGCATGATGACAAACGGATGTTCCCACGTCCCGTTGTCCTCCAGGTAAAAGTGCTCGGAGTACGCGGTCTTCTTCGTCGTGTTGTTGCTATATGTCACCATGAGATCGTACCATGTATCCGCGTCCTCGTGGTTCTCCACGCAGGCGAAGATCGTCTTGTTCTCGCCGACGACCATAGCCGCCGGGTAACCCTCGGCTCTGCCATCAGGGCCCAGAATGGACAGCTCGGTGAACTTGTCTTTCTGGACCGGGTTGAGGACGATGTAAGCCGTTGCGCCGGCACAGGCCAGCAGTGCTGCGGCAAGAAACAGGGTGAGCGCCAGTTTAGTCCAGTAGCTTATGCCTCTGGTCGACGTGGTAGCCGCCATGATAGCCTCACACCAGCCGGAACGACAATCGGATCGTATTTCTGCGGGCGTTCGCCGTATTGAGCACAGCTTTCCTGCCAGTCCCTTCCGCGACCATGCACCCTACGAAGCTGCAGAGTGGACAGCCGGTGCCGGTGCATATGTCCGGCTCCTTCGCCCGAAGCGTGGCGCAGAGGACAGCGCCGGAGACGTTGCGTATCTCTACGTATACGCGGTCATGGCTTTTCTCCACATTGACCTTGCCGGCCAGCTCGAAGCCGCTCACCAGCACGTCCCGGATCTCGTCTTCCAGGCCTTCTTCGGTGAAGGTAGCGCCGAGCCGCTCTGCATGCTCCATCAGCCCGTATCCTGGCGGGACGACGAAAACGTCCTGGTCTCCGAAACCCTTGCCCGGTACGTGTATTCCTGCTTTGATCAGCGCCGCTTCTCTGCTGCCGCCTTCCGAGACCAGCAGCAACGTGTTTCGGTCGCCGCTCAGGCACCGGGGCACGTAAATGTACTTGCCCCCGGCGGAAAGCGGCACGATCGCCCTGTGCATGAACTGAGTTGTGGTCATGCACATAGCGTCGGCGACGTCACTCCGCAGGAACCTCGCAGGTGACAAATAGAAGAACATGATAGCCAGCAGGACGATAGATATGCCGGCGATCGTGAGGATAAGTGACCTGATACCATTCAGGCCGTATGAGTACGATGCGTATAGCAGCGCAAGGCCGAGGACCAGCGTGGCTGCGGACGCAACCATAAGCCTCATGCGGACGTGCGTGTCTATGGTGACATGTAGTATTTCCTTATCGACGGTCATGGTCGCGGCGCTGCCGGACCGGTCCTCCATGATGGCAGTGTTTTTGCTCATTTCATCGTACTCCATGTTGTCAAAAATTTCTGCGCGATGATCAGCCCGAAGATCAGCGTACCTGCCGCAGTCACATAGTTCAGCCGGGACTTCCAGCGCGGTCTGGCGGCGTACGGGCTTGCCGCCGACGCAATGACGAGGAAGCCCAGGAAGGCAATGATATAGAAGAATTCGTAGCTCAGGCTCCCGAACAGCGTGAGTAGCGCGAGTACCAGCAGCGCCCATGCACCCACTAAAACGACGATCTGTTGTCCTTTAAACAGCATTGCAGATCACGACCGATTGACGATTAATTAATTATATTATCATATATATAAGTATTATTAATATTAAAAAATTCGTTCGCCGGGGTATCAGTCATCGTGCGGTTCCCTGCTTATCCTGGCCGGGAACGACCGTGCTGTTTCCGGACTTGCTTTTGCCGCCATGGAAGCGTTCTACGGCTTTCTCGTAGATGACCGTCGTCCGGCTGACCACGTTGTCCCACGACATGTCGCTGTATAGTTTCTTATGGCCGTTCTCTCCCATGCGCTTTGCCAGTGCCGGGTCTTTCAGCATGCTTATGATCGCCTCCGCCAGCGCCGCCGGGTCGTGGGGCGGGACGATGAGCCCGGTCACGCCATGGTCGACGATCTCCGGTATGGAGCCGACGTTCGTAACGACGACAGGCTTCTTGAACCCGTAGGCGGTGGAAACCACGCCGCTCTGCGACGCCTCGACGTAGGGCAGCGCGATCACGCTGCAGCGCTGGAACAACAGCGCGCCTTCATCGTAGGATATGTGATGGTTGTAGACGAGGAACCGCTCCCGGTTTCCCATCATGGCCTCGTACTTCCCCATGTCGTCGCCCTTGCCGGCGATCACGATCCTGACGTCAGGAACTGCCGCGCTGATGAGCGGCTCCGCCTTGATCAGGTATTCGAGCCCCTTGTATGTGAGAATCCTGCCGAAGAACATCACTACCGGCCCTTCGTTTTTCACCTGCTTTCGCATGTGCATGGTGAACGCATCGACGTTATGGGGCCCGATAGGGATCGAATTTGCCTTCTCTGCCGGCACGCCATACTCCCTGACCAACAGCTCTCTCAGGTTTTCACCGTGCACGAGTAGCTGGCTGGAATGTTTCCGGATGTACTCATGGGCGTATCTCTCCCACGCTTTCTCCTCGCCGGAGTGGGGAGCTACGTCGTGGAAGGTAGTCACGATCGGGTATCTGCGCAGGAATGGCATGAAAAATGCCAGCATGGAGCTGCCGATCTGTAAGTGTATCACGTCCGGTCCGAACCGCCTGATCTCCCGCAGCGTCCGTGCGAAGTCCCGCAGGAACCGGAAGAGCACGATCGGGTTATAGATCGGCCCGTCCCTGGCAAGAAGCCACAGCCGTACGCTGTCTTTGCCGATCTGCAGGTTCTCCTCAGACAGTCGCCGGGACATCGAGTAGATGACGACCAGCGAGTCGCCATGCTTGTTCAGGGCCTTCGAGAGCTGTATCTGGTAGTCAACGAAGCCTCCGATGATGACGGTTTTCATGGTATATCCTCACGTTATCGCAGCCAGTCATGCTGCGTCATTGCGCTTGCTGTGCGGCCACAGGCCCGTTCCGGACTGGTAGGCTTTCTGTGCCAGGCTGAACAGCCGCGAGTAGCTCTTCTCGTAGTGATACCTTGTAACGACCGAGCCGCCGAAGCTCGCCTTGTACGTGTTGATGCGTTCCATCTGCCCGTCTTTTGCCGGGCCGGTGTAATATCCGCCCATGTCGTACTCCCCGATCCCTTTCTGGCGGGCGTGCCTCATGGCTTCCCAGACGATCAGCCGGTTCGCATAGCCGATGACGTTGGCCCGGTGCCGGTCTGTTTCCAGCCGCTTCGAGCCTGTGATCAGTCCGCGCAGGTGTTCCCCGTCGCTCAGGAAGAAGTGGCCGCCGACGATCTCCCCGTCCAGCGAGGCCACGAATAGCGTTCCGTTCTTCTTCATGAACTCCGGATCAAGAGAATAGGGGACCAGGCCTTTGTCTCGCCTGAACGCGCGGTAGATGTCATGGAACTCTCGGTAGTTGCGGTTGATTATGACCTCGATGCCGTTGTTCCGGGCCTTGTTGATCTTTTTCCGGGTCCAGAAGTCGATGCCCTTCCACAGCCGGTCCTCGCCCTGCGTCAGGTCGATGACGATGGTGGTGAAATCCCTGCGCACGAAGCCCGGGACGTCGGCCTTATCCGGGCAGGAGTAGAAGATCACGCCGTCGCACTCAGGCACGTCGAACGGACGATCGCAGAACCAGAAGTCCTTCCTCCGGAACCCGAGGAACCTCCGGTCAATTTGCAGCACGGGGCCTCACCGCTGCAATCGTCTTTCGGGCAAGCTCCGGGCAGGCGTTAAGCATGTTACGGTTCATGCCAGCCAGATATGGCACGACGTCGGCATGGGGGCGCACTTCGTCGTATTCCGGGACCTCCGAGGCGAACCGGAACCGGACTCCGCGGGATGCGATGTGACTGATCAGGCTGTCCATGATGTCCCGGTAATACGGGTCGGTCATCGACGGCGAATGTAGGCATATGTGGAACAGCGGCATCTGCTGCCGGTAATATTCCTCGAAGCACGCCTTCAGCCAGGGCAGTCCGACCAGCGGCGCCAGCTCGGGCGTGGCGCTCGCGCCCAGCAGCGACTGCGAGACTGGCACCACCAGCAGTGGCATGTCACCCTTTCGCTGGTAGTCTTCCCGTCCGGGATGATACGGCATGCAGATGCGAGGCAGCCGGGACCAGTCGTAGTGAGCAGGCCTCTTATGCGGCACGGCGGAACAGTCATGGGTAAATCCCTCCGCCACCAGCGCCCTGATCGTATCGTCGTTGACCGACCATCGCCCGGCGACGAATATCCGGGCCCGCACGCCGAGCACATCCTGCAGGCGGTCTCTGCCGGCAGCGATCATCTCCCGCTGCTCGTCGTACTGGTAATCTCGCAGTGCCGTGGACGTCGATGATGTCATGCACTGCTTCCGCAGGTACCTGTCGCCTACCAGGACCCGGTATTTCCCCATGAGCAGCTTTTCCGCGCCAGGATGGACGTGCAGTCCCACTTCATGGGCAAAGCCGTCGGGTACCAGTTCCGCCACCTCCGGGGCTACGGCAAAGGTGACCTTCGCTCCGTGCCGGTCGGCAATCGCGCCGAGGCGCTCGACGCCTTCGGTCACGCCGGCTGTGGCAGTCTTGCAGAAGATCAGCTGGCGACCTTTCACACACCCGGGCTCCGTGTGACAGACGATGATCGAGTCCGTAGAGTCACGCCCCGTAAATAGACCGGGCTTCCCTCTGTGTCTTCGGCTCCGATACGTCCGCGCGAGGCTCATGCGGCTGTACACGTCCGTTCGGCGAGCCGATGCCCAGGTATGTGAAGCCG
>JAEZKS010000183.1 GCA_023436075.1 Methanobacteriota archaeon | reverse complement strand
ACTCTATCCTTCTCCATCGAAAACGTCGAAAGCACGCTGATGATCTCCCGCGTCACATGTGCTTTGCCAGTCCGGGGTGTGTGCAGGATAATTGGCAGATCGTATTTGATCGCCAGCTCAATCTGTCGCTGCAGCATCTCTGTTTCGACAGGGTTTCCCGTCGTCTCCAGCCCCGTCTCGCCTATGGCCATCACGGGGCGCGACTTGTCCGACAGGTATGACTCCAGCAGGGCGAAGCACGTGGGCAGGTCGTCCGGTCTGGCGCGCGGGTGCAGCCCGAGGCATACGTGTAATCTCAGTCCGTTCTTCTCGACACGCGACCGTTCTGCGAACAGACGCTCGAAATGATCCCTGAAGACGACGCTGGAGCTCATTTTCATCGGGTCATGAGCCAGTGTCAGCAGGTCCGTTACGCCGGCGACGGCCATCAGTTCGAAGTCCTCGTAAGGTCTTGTATCTGCATGTGCGTGGGTGTCTATCATGATGCCGACCTTCTCCGATTATATCGATCACTAAGCTTGTTTGTGTCTCATATTTAACCTTTTCATGTTATCGGGCAATCGTTTAAACCGCTAAAAAAGCCGCTGTAAATCATTTTTTATATACAAATCTTTATATTTTTGTGTGTTTTATCACTATCCTGCGCAAGCGCATGGTGCAATCCTATGTCGAAGAACCGGAACGAATCTGCTCACCGGCCGGCCAGGGGGCAGCCAGATCATTCGGCAGGCGACAGGCGTAGCTCGCAATGTGATGACATCGCCGGCTTCAGCTTCGACTTTTTCGACGCCATCGGAATCATGGCCATTATGATCGACGATGGCGGGATAATCAGACAGTTCAACCGGAAGGCCGAAGACCTGACCGGTTACTCGAATGTCGAAGCGATCGGGCATGACTGGTTCACGCTGATGGTGCCGGAGCAGAAGCGCATCCCTGCCCGGGAGCAGTTGATGGGCGGTCTGCGGCAGGGCGTCGAACACATGGCGTTGTCCGTGCCGGTAATAGCCAGGAACGGAGGCAATATGCACGTTTGCTGGAGCCTGATCCCAGCGCGCGACGACCACGGCAAAATAGTCGGACTAGTCGGAATTGGCTTTATTCCCTCCAGCCCGGATGCGCCATGCATCGAGGCTGGCCGGGAACTGGAAAGCTATTGCACGTCCGTCAGCGCTATGAGTCACGATCTGCTCAACCACAGCCAGGTAGTCATGGGATATCTTGAGATGGCAACGGAACGCTCCGGCGATAACAAGGAGCTGCGGTGCATGCTTGCCCGGGCTCACGAGTCTATGGTGAAGTGCGGCAAGATCGCGCTGGACGTGCAGAGGATCAGCAATGGTCGCCTAAAATAAGGACACGATGGGCACAATGGACTGGTTAATAAACGGCCTGATTGTATCTTTTAAAGGAAGATTCTTTCCTTTGTGTCCTCTTTTTATTATCGCGAACGTTAAACATTTATAGAACCGGAATTAAAGTATTAATTTATGCTCTTCGATGCTTCGAAAGCGCTCAACCTGGCTATACGGCGATATGGTGGGGGGTGTGCCTGTGACCGCTGATATCACGGCATTTCCCGTCGACGGCCTGGTGACGGTGAAAAAATTTCCCAGCAGGAAGAACCACGTCTATCTCGTGCGGAGAAACGACGAGCATTTTATCCTGAAGATATTCTCCAGCGACCGGTCTGAAAACGAGTACAGAGTGCTTCAGGACGCGTATAATGCAGGCATCCCCGTACCCCGGCCAGTGGCGCAAAGTGACCGATCGATCCTCATGGAGTACGTCGAAGGCAGGACCGTCAACGACCTGGTCGACGAAGGCGCCGGAGCGGAGCCGGTGATGGGCGTCGCCTCGTGGCTGGCGCGGTTCCACCGTACGTTCCTCCGCAACGGAGGCGAAGTGACCCTCAAGTCAGACGCCATCTTCAAGAACTTCATCGTCGCGGATCGCATCTACGGCATCGATTTCGAGCTGTCCCGGCCCGGCCGGCCCGAAGAGGACGTAGGCGAGACGATCTCCTTCCTGCTCGATACGTACCCGATGTTCACCGATGAAAAGTACAAGCTGGCTTTCGCGTTCATCAACCGCTACCAGGAGGAGTCCGGCATCGTCCTGCAGGACGTCGAGAGCAGCATCGCCAAATCCCTGATCGAGGCCGCTCAGTTCCGTCCAGGTCAGCAGGAACTCATTTACCGTAAGGCGAAGGACTTGATCGTTTTAAAGCCATTCTCCCGGTGACACCAGGGTCATCATCCCATGGAAAACTCGCTTACTGTCGCCAGTCGTATTTGACGACGATCGTATTGTGCGCGAGTGGCCACATTCGGCAAGGCCTTATCTGCCTTGATGAAATATTTAGGTTAAAACGATAATCCCCTCTCTGTGAAGCTGCTCTGCTTTTCTGACATACACGGTTGCGTCGATGCGGTCAGGTCTCTGATCGCCGATACGAGAGCGAGGTTCGTCTCTTATGATGCAGCCATTGTTGCCGGTGACATCACTAACCTGGTCGTGACAAAAACGTCGAGGAAGCACAGCGACACTGTGACCAGATTATGTCCTTGCTATGCGACGAATACGGATCGGTTTATCTCGTGCCCGGGAACCGGGACCGTCTGGGTCGGGGCAGGAACGCGAAGGTCGTCAAGTTCATTTGTGGGACTATGGTAGAGCCTGGAATGACCTATCATCTCGCCGAAGGCATCAAGATTGCATCATCGCCCGAACTCGCGGATAGTGACACCATCCTGGTACAACATAGCAATATTGTCTACTCGGGCAGATTCGACCGAACGGCGATCATCTCGGAGAAAGCGCTCCTGCATATCACAGGCCATACTCATACCGGCGTGCAGGCAGGGAACTACCTGAATACAGGCTTCCTGTACCGAGACAGCTCCAACGGTGCGGAGCCAATGATGGGCGGGTACTTCGACGTAGACATTTACGGTCGGACTGTGAACACAGATTTCCATGCGCTGGGGCCGGTCAGGCGCACACGGCTGAAGTCATCCATGTTTCAAGGCTATGTATTTGCGCCTTACGGGAGGGCTTTTCCCGTGAAGCTTGAGCAGCGTTGAATGGCATCGATTTTTCAGACCCGTCATTTTCACGAAAACAAGATATAGATCGCCATCTAACATAATATGATGTGGCGTGCCAGAAGGTGACGACATATGTCTATGCGAGAGACTGACTCAGGCGGAAACACGCTGGAAGAAGGTATGGCTGCATGGTCGCTGGATAGCCTTGACGAAGCCTTACTGGTCACAGATGACAGGGGTACGGTGTGCCGTATCAACGACGCCTTCACGATGATGTTCGGCGCAGGCAGAGAGGAAGTCATCGGAAAGAGCCGCAGAAGCCTGCTGGGCGCCTTCTCGCGTCGTTTTCGTGACCCGGCAGCTCTCGAAATGAGTCTGCTGTGGCTTTATGATCATCCTGCGGAGGAGGAGCACGCCACCTGGGAGATGGCCGAGGGTCATTCTATCGTGCACTGGTACTCTCGCCCTGTCCGGGACGCTGGCGGCCATATCATAGGCCGCATCGAGGCATACCGGAAGGCCGACGAGCGCGAAACGAGCCTGTGCGATATCGAGCGAGAATCGTACGAAGCGCTGCCCATCGGTGTCATCGTGGTCAGGGATGGCCTGCAGGTGGCATGGTATAATCGCGTGGGCGGGGAGTTCATCTCCGATGTCCTTGGCTTCGATCCACGGGAGCTGCGAACTCTGGACGCAGTGGGCCACGACGGGCCTTTCGTCGGCACTGTCATCGACGCGCTGTGCAATGGCGAGGCAAAGGCCATGAACTGCGTGGAGATCGGCGGCCGCCACTTTGATCTCATGGTCTCGCCCCTCTGCTCTGGCGACAAAGTTTACGGTGCTGTCATTGCCCTGACTGATGCTGGCGCGCATTTGCAGGCGCTATCCATGTGCGAGCGTCTCCGCCGGGAGGCCGAGTTCTATGTGGACCTCATGAGCCACGACATCCGCAACTTCAACCAGGTATCCATGGGCTACCTGGAGCTGCTGCAGATCAAGGAGAACCTGACCGACGACGA
>JAEZKS010000274.1 GCA_023436075.1 Methanobacteriota archaeon | reverse complement strand
GTCTGGAATCGATGTGCTTCGACACTGAGGCTTTCACGAAATTTCAGCTCCGATATCTTATCAGCACTCGCACCGCCATTTCGCTGGCAGCGGAGATAGATGGACATTTCGTCGGGTTCGTCATCGGCATCATGAACCGGAACCGCTTCGGGACTTACGGTCGTATATACACGCTGGACGTGGACGAGGCATACCGCGACCGGGGCATCGGCAAGCTGCTCACCCGCAGCCTGCTGGATCGGCTGAAGCAGGCAGGATGCGAGCGATGCTTCCTGGAAGTTCGAGTCGATAACTACAGCGCTATCGCACTGTACGAGCGCCTCGGCTTCGTGAGGAAGAACATGATTTTCAATTATTACGCGCCGGGCGTGCACGCGATAAAGATGAAGAAAGATCCGCTGTGAGTCTTTTTACGGCAAGCACGATCGATGTCCGCCTGTCAGCGGCCACGGCGCAGATGCACGCCAGGTTTATCGTCACTATCGCCAGCGACAGGCCGATCGATAAGTTCCCGGCTACGGCATGGATAGTCGAAATATCCGTACCTGGCGAGTAATTAATTGCGTAGATCGCCGTTCGCAAAGCGATGAAGGCCGCGAGCAGGCCCTGGCCGGCTGCCGTGAAGGCAAGCGCCAGCATTGTCGTCATGATGAGGCCGGCGATGTTGATCAGCACGAGATCGGCCGTGCCGGACATCGCGGTGTGTTCTGTGCAAGCATCGGTTCCCAACGGGTTGACGTAAATTCCGCTCACGTGCCCGCCCAGCGCATCGATCACGATAGCGTGGGCTGCCTCATGGGCAAGACCATAGCCGAAGTTGGCAATGAAAAGCAGGGCTATGCTGAAAAGCACAACTGCTGCTGAGCGCAGACGTCCGTCCACCCCTTACACCATATTAATCGGTGCGACTGCATTTTTAAATGCTTTTCTCTTGTTTCGATAAGATTTTCGATTTACTGCTCTGCTGTCGAATAAACTATAACTGCAGAGTGCCTGAACGGCGGCTTCGGCGTGATAGCCATAGCCCGCCAGACAAGGGGCTCGTTGTCCCGGTCATGTGTGTTTTCGTTTTTTTATCGCGGGAAATGCAATGATTTTCCAATTCACTTGAAACGTTCTCCCTGGCTCCGGATCTCTTTGGCTCCTTTTTTAGTCGTGCTCCTTTTCTCCTTTAAACTCCAGGTTTCTACCGCAACTCCGTTAACCTCCTCGTCTCCAGTCGTTGCGCTGAGGAGGACGCGGAGCAGCGGTAGAGTATAAGAGGAAAAGGAGAAGAGGAAAACGACTTTTTTATAAGGAGCTAAAGAGATCCGGAGCAAAGGAGACGGTTTAACTTATAGGCCTCGAGGCACGACGGCCTGAACGAGCTGGCCCAGTGGCCCGGTCGCGCGCGTTTTCATGGGTCGGGGGCAGAGCTGAGCGACGCTTTTCCGGTGACGAGTTCCCATACCCGGCCTTGCTTCAGACACCCGCGAAATGCATTTATATTCCTTCTGTATTATTGTGGTAATACCAGGGTAATACACATGCCGAAAATTTGTGTGGAGATCCCACAAGAACTGATGGACGACCTGATGGTTCACGTGGGAGACGATAAGAAATACGTCAACCAGTCGGACGCCGTGCGTGCGGCCATCCGGCGACTGCTGGACGCGCTCGATGAGATCGACGAGAAGAGGGGCAGGACCGTGCGGAGGGCGAAGCAGTGAGCTCGATCGCGCTGTTGTCCGCCGGGCTGGACTCGGTAGTGGCGTTCAAGAAGGAGCTGGACGAGCATGGCATAGCGCTGGCCATTACATTCGACTACGGGCAGAGGGCCGCTGCGAAGGAGATTGAGATGGCAAAGCGCATCTGCAAGCGGTACGGGGTAAGGCATGTAGTGATGGAACTTGCCTGGCTGGAGGATATCACCTGCACTTCGCTGGTCAACCGTGGCGAGAAAGTGCCGGAACCCGCCGAGAAGGACCTCGACGAGATCAAGGGAAAGGCAAAGGAGACTGCCCACCTCGTCTGGGTGCCTAACCGCAACGGACTGTTCATCAATATCGCCTCTTCCTACGGCGACGCGTTCGGCTACGACCGCATCGTGACTGGTTTCAACGCAGAGGAAGGCGCGACATTCCCCGACAATACTCCAGAGTTCGTGAAGGCGATCAACAAGAGCCTCTCCTACTCATGCGAGAAGAAAGTGGAGGTAGTAGCGCCCGTCATCAGCCTGAACAAGGAGGAAATCATCCGCGAAGGCGTAAAGATCAACGCGCCGCTGGACCTGAGCTGGAGCTGCTACTTCGCGGGCGCGAAGCCGTGCGGGAAGTGCGAGAGCTGCATGCGGCGGGCCCGGGCCTTCAAGCGTGCCGGCGTGCCGGACCCGTCACTGAAGGGGGCGAGCAAGTGAAGTGTATCATACCTGACGAGAGAATCGACTACGATGGCAGCCAGATCGGCTCGCTCTGGGCCTATACGGCATTTCGCGTGCAGGAAGACAGCATCGTCTGCTTCCGTGGCAGCTGCGATGTCCACGCGTTCCATATGATCGACCTCGAGGACAAGCTGAGTGAGGAGAAGATCGAGTCGCCTGACATGATCCACTTCATCGTCGAGCACTTCGATTCGACTTCGCTGTCGCTGGCCTACACCCGACAGCGGCTGCTCTCGTGCATCGCCCTCGAGGCGCTGATCGACCGCAAGGTCATAGTCACCCGATCTGGCGACGACCTGTTCCACGACGGCCGTAAGATGTCCGTCTCCATCGCGTCGACGAGCGCGGTCAGCCAGAAGGTGCACTTCGGCATCAACGTGCATTGCGAGGAATGGGGCAGCCTGGATAAGGCCGGCCTCTCCGACGCCGAGGCCGACGCACTGATGGCCGAGATTGGCAGCCGCTATGCCTCAGAGCATGCGGACATCGAGAAGGACATGCGCAAGTCGAGGCCCCTGGGGGTATTCTCCTGAAAGCGCCGGTGCGGGAAACGTTCGTGAGCGTACAGGGCGAAGGGCCGTACGTCGGCTACCGACAGCTCTTCATCCGGTTCCCGAAGTGCAACCTGAATTGCGTCTACTGCGACACGCCGCGGGAATGGGAGAACGATAAAGCCTGTCATATGGAGACGTCCCCCGGGTCGGGTGAATTCAAAGAGGTTCCGAACCCTCTCTCCTCCATGGCAGTGATCGATCTCATCAACGCACAGAAGCGGATACACTCGGATTCGCTGACCGGCGGGGAGCCACTGCTGTACGCATCCTTCATCAAGGAGCTGAAGGGGGCACAC
>JAEZKS010000167.1 GCA_023436075.1 Methanobacteriota archaeon | reverse complement strand
CCATGGCGAGATGCAAAAATATCTCAGGCCCAGAACCGCTTTGTCCTGACGTAGTTACGCTCTTCCCGCAGAATATCCCGGTAGAAGTCCTCTTCGTCGTCCCGCAGTTTCCTGATCACCCGGGATGCCGTCTCTGGCCCCAGTCCACGCGAAGCGAGCGCAATTACGGCACTGCGGCCGTGCGACAAAACGAGATTGCCGTTCCTGTAGACGCGCTTGACACGCTGGCGGTCTGCGTCGCTGGTAATTTTCGACGCTTTCTTGACCAGTTCGATCTCGTCCTTTTCCCAAGGCTTCAGCGCCGCCAGCATCCGCGAGCCACAGACCGGGCAGACAGGCGTCTCCTCCACGTCGCGGACGTGCCGCTTCGCCGAGTACTTCTGGCAGGTCAGACAGAACATGATCACATGGTCATTCATGATGCGCTCTTTCAGTGCCAGGATGATCGAGCGATCTGCGGTCTCAGGCGCCATGAGCTCCCGGCCGCCGGTGAAACCGGCGCTGCCGATGGGACTGGCACGGCCGGAGACCATTTTGATCTCGCCGCTCCTGATCTTCTCCAGTGCAAGCGCGGCGTTCCTAACGTCCAGCTTGTCGTGCAGGATCTCGTTGACGGCCTCGTTATACATGGGTGTGCCCTCGAACACCTGGAGCAGCTTCTCCATGCTGATGCGCTCGTAGTCAACGTCCCGAGACAGGGCACCGAACTTCCTGGCGACGTGTACCATCTTCCACTTCAGCAGTATGGTGTTCTTGAGCGTCCGCTCGATGATCGGCTCGATGAACACAGGCTCCAGCTCGGCGATCAGCTTCATGACGTCCGCGGCACGGGTACGCTTCGGCAGCTCCAGCTTGATGCGGTAGGGATCGATCTCCATGGCCACGCCGCCGCCGAATCGTGACGCTAACAGCGCCGTCAGCACCCGGCCAAGTGTCTCGTTTACCTTGCTGCCGAAGCACGCGTTGATGATGACCGTCCGATCTTCCTCTTCCACCGTGACCAGCCGGTCAGACGGTACCGGGAAGCCCCTGCCGATCTGCTTGCGCACATACGCGACGAAACGCTGTGCTGTCGCCTCATCAGTCGGGTACCGGGCCATGATATCCCGGATGGCTTCTTCGTCGGAGGATGTCTCCTCGATGCCACGCCGGATGGCTCCCACTTCGAGCGCCACGCCGAACGGCACCGGGATTTCCTCGCCTGTCCAGGAGGGCACTTCGCCCTGAGGGTTCTCGATCGGCTCGACGCGGACGCGGTCCTCGGTGACCTCTACTATGCGCCACATCTCGCCCTTGGTGATGAAGATCGCGCCCAGTTCGGCGAAATTAATGACAAATGCCTCGTCCAGCGTGCCGATCATCCGGCCGCTGATCACGTCGTAGACGTCGTAGCGCTTCTCGTCAGGGATCATGGAGAGGTTCTCATACATGTATATCCGTGTCTTCACTTTACGTCCGATCATGCCAGTCTCACTGACGAAGATCAGCCGCTCCTCCACGAGTTGCTTCAGCACTGCGTCGAATTCCTTGCGCGTCAGCTCCTTGAACGGGTAGGCCCTGATCACAGTCTCGAAGACATTGTTTGCGCTGATGTCGCCATACTCCAGCGCCATGGCGCAAACCTGGTTGGCCAGGACGTCATACGATCGCTTGAACAGATCCACCGGCTCGATCTGACCGTCGGATGCACGGCGGCAGATGGCCCAGGACTCAGCCGAGTCGTCCTCGTTGATGGAGATGATAGTGCCGGTCGATGTCTGGTCGATGCGATGTCCCGCCCTGCCCACCCGCTGCAGCAGCCGGGAGACTTCGCGGGGCGACATGTACTGGATGACGTGGTCGATCTTTCCTATGTCGATGCCCAACTCCATGGATGACGTGCAGACGAGCGTATTGACCTTCCCGTCTTTGAACGAATCCTCGGCCTCGATGCGTGCCTCTTTTGACAGCGAGCCGTGATGGACGGCGATGGGCTCGTTCAGTTTCTTGAACCGTGCGCCGATAGCCTCAGCCGACTGCCGGGTGTTGACGAACATCAGCGTGGACTTGTTCTCCCGAATGAGCGCTATCATCGTCCTGATCTGTGCCGCGATGTCTGGATCGGTGAGCAGCTTCCGTGCCATCGACTTATCGCTGTCGATGGTCTCAGGGTAGGTGACGTGGAAATCCAGAGACTTGGATACGGACACGTCGACGATCGTAGATTCCCTGTCAGACCCGGCCAGGAACCTGGCCACCTCTTCCGGGCTGCCGACGGTCGCAGACAGCCCGACACGCCGGAACTCCGAGAAACGCGCCAGCCGCTCGAGAGCGATAGCGAGCTGTGACCCGCGTTTTGAGGACGCCAGCTCGTGCACCTCGTCGATGACGACGTAGGAAATGGCATGAAGATTCTGCTTGAGCCTGCTCCCCATGAGCATGGCCTGGACGGTTTCCGGCGTGGTAATGAGCACGTCCGGCGGGTTCAGCGCCTGCCGGCGGCGCTCATGCTGTGGCGTGTCGCCATGCCTGACTGCGATGGAGATGCCAAGGCGGTCTGACCACCACGTCATCCGCTTGAGCATGTCCCGGTTCAGCGCGCGCAACGGGGTCACGTAGAGCACTGAGGTGCCGGGCCGACGGTCCGGTTTCGCCTTCAACAGCATGTCGAAGGCGGGAAGCATAGCCGACTCAGTCTTGCCCGTGCCTGTCGGCGCGATCACTAGCGTATGATTGCCGGATAAGATGATGGGCAGAGCCTTCGCCTGCGTCACAGTGGGAGTGGTCATGCCAAGCTCAGAGAGCGCATCGCGTATCCTGGAATCCAGCAGATCAAAAACGTTATCCATCTTTGTTTCACCCTAAATGGCATCTGATGAGATTAAATCTTTCCGGTTCAGGTGAAACAAGCCAAAACCAGCCCCTTGAAAAGGGATGAAAAGGACAAGCAATCGTCGTATGCCTGCCTGGGTTAAACATGAGGCACTCTCGCGCCGTTCACGCTCACGCGCGCGACCGCGACGACGGTCGTTCGCATTAACGATCGCCCTGCCGTCTCGTATAAAAGTTATTTTCGTCGGCAGCACAGGTTTGCCGCCGTCATGAGCGAGACCTGCAGCTCGTGTTCCTTTGCTGCGATGACCCTGACGTGTTCCGATGCCTCTGTCAGCGAGGTGCAGCCGCATTCGACTTCCATTAGCATTTTCCCGAGCTGAGACCACATGGCGCCGACCCGCCGGTATCCGTCCGCCACCTCGTCAAGTGCCGATTCATCCGTCAGATTCGCGGCATACCGGAGGAAGTCGGCGTACAGGTTTCGGAAGCAGCCGCCTCCTGTACCGTCGCCGTCGATCGCCTGATGCGCTTCGCGGCATATCTCACTGAGTTCTTTTTTACCGTATGTGTCTTCCCAGGAACTGATGCAGTTGGAGAAATAGTAAATGCCGCCGATGCCGACGTTGCGTATGGTCGAGTTCAGCATCTCGGTCGCGTTCATCCCGATGGCGCTCATGACGAGCCGGGCGTTGATCTCGATCGATTCAGGGATGTCGATCTCGAACCATCGGTTCTGCGGCGGAAAAGGCTTATGACGAGAAGCCCTGGCCTCCACCAGCTCCGCCATCGGCACCCTGACCAGGCCGTCGCGGGAACGATCGGCGATCATGGCATGGTCGCGAGACGCATCAGTGCCGGCCACGACTGCGCAGTGCGCCCCGTAGTGGCTGACGCTGTGCAGATACTCCAGGTAAAAGGTGTCCACGTGCATCATCACCGGGCGCCCCTCGTCCAGCAGCGCAATCTTCCGTTCCTGCGCTCGTTTCGGGCTGGATGATTCCCTGATGGGCAGCCCTGCGCCGAGCTTCTTGCAGACCCGTCGGTCCAGCTCCAGGTTGCCACACCGCCCGCCGACGACCGGCCGCGCCAGGTTCCGGCCGTTCCAGTAGTAGAACCCGAGGCCTTCGCCGATGCCAAAGAAGAATGGCTCTGGGAAACGGTGTCCTGCGGCCGTGAAAATGTCCCGCAGGGCAGTGGTGTCGCTGTGGACGCCCCGTTCATGGACGAAGTTAACCGGAAGCTGCATCATAGAGATTAACTAAACGTTCTAAAAGTTAAATCTTGGCTACTGCTTTAGCCGATTGCCAGGCAGGCAGGTCTCAGAGGTCGGCGGGAGGTCACCAAGTTTCAACACAGAGGTCACAGAGATCACAGAGGACGCACAGAGACGTATAAAAAATGGCCTGCTCTGGCATCTTTGTTGAAAATCCTCTGTGTTACCTCTGGAGCCTCTGTGCCCTCTGTGTTGAAGCTCGGTGACCTCTTGCAGACCTCTGGAGCCTCGGGCGTTCCTCTCGAAACTGGGGCAGGGCTGCTATACCCGGCCTTGGCCCGATAATATTATATAATAATAATTTAATTTAATTCTGCGTGACAAGGCCGCCTGCCTTGCGGCAGCGTCCGCAAAGTACGCCAGAAAGACTATAAACCAGACTGATACAGCACACGGACGGTGAACCCGCTTTGTACATACCACTGGCAGTCCACAAGAATGAGCTTGTCGTCATCGACAGCATGGAATCGTTCTCACACTACTTCTGCCTCGCCAAAAAACAGAAAATGACCCCGCTGGCCGTCCAGGCCAGCCTGCCGGAGGAAGAGGAAGTCGATGAAGAAGAGAAGA
>JAEZKS010000083.1 GCA_023436075.1 Methanobacteriota archaeon | reverse complement strand
CGGCTTCGGCGGCTTCGGCGGCTTCGGCGGCTGTTGGTAAATTAAGGCGGGGATCAATCCCCGTCACATTTTTCATCTAAAAATACGCTAGTCCGGCTCGTTAAGCTTTCTCATCCTGCGGTGATGCCCGACAGGGCGTTTCGGTGACATCGACTTCCGAAAATTATGCATTGCGACTTTGTCTTGCAGGGACTGGCGATCTCGTAGCTTATGTTCGTGCATGATATGCCAATATTCCCGTTGGATGCGCGACGGCATCAACTTTTCGCGGACAGGGAGCGGCCAGAATGGGCCTGGCTGGCGGTAAGCTTAGACGGGGCCGCATCGGCCCGATTTACCGTTTACGTGCTGGATACATCAGCCCGGAGTTGCCCAGTTTAATTGTTTGTGAGAGTAATTATAAATAAGTAAATATACCAGGTAATTAATTATGAGGAAAGCCATTAGTGCTTATGCAATTGCAGTCTTACTGCTTTGCGGGATAGCTTTTTCAGCTACAGCCACAGCCATTGCGCCGACCGAGTATGGGAATATACTGGGCCGGGTAGCGGACCAGAACGCATCCGGCATAGCCAATGCGATCGTTAAAATCGTGGACGCATCGGACACATCAATCGTATACTTCACGGGAACAACGGACTCTCGAGGATTGTTCTATTTTACCGAAGTCAACAACACATGGAATGAAACATCAGGCACATACACACCTAAATACAAGGCGCATGCCAGCCTGAACATCGACAGCCAAACCTACGTGGGCTACTCTAGCAACTTCACCGTCGAAGCCAACAGCATCGCGATGGTATGCATGGTGCTATATATAACGCCATAGCCGACACCAACACCCACGCCAGCCTTATCCACCCTCGCGTTGAAGCGGCCGATGCCGGAGACTACCCTGCCCGGACGATAATTGTCCGGGCAGTCGGCAATCGGGGCAGGCAATAACTTTTTTGAAAACATGGTGAGCAGGGATTTTTCCGGTCCGGGAAACAGGACAGCTATCGTGGATGGCATCTAAAGATTATCCAGATGGTCGAATATCAGAAATCGAGCGGTATGCAGGAAAAGCCCTGACGCAGTCAATCATTGCAGGATAAGGTGGCGATGCATCGCTTCAGGAAATCAATGGTCGCCAGGCGACCGATCGGCCATCACATATATATGAGAAAATTGAATGAATGACACAGCGATGTACAGGTCAGACTGTCCGGTTTTTCCGTGCGCGTGTCTTTTCTTCTCTGTCAGATAGTAAACAATAAGTACATCGTTCGTTATAGTGTATGCCGTCAACGTCAGGCTTATCAGGTGTATCATTCATGGAAACGAAGGACATCGAGATCCTCATTCAGAAGTTCGCACTTCAGAACGCGTACAAGCACGGCTCCGTGCCACAGGCGGGCGCGGTTACAGGCAAGCTGCTGGGCACCCACCCGGAACTGAAGCCCCATGCGAAGGAACTGATGCCGCTGGTACAGGGAGTCCTCGCGGATATCGGTAAAATGTCGCCGGAAGAGATCAAGACGAAGCTGCAGGAGATCGCTCCCGAGCTGATCGATGAGCTGCACATCAAGAAAGAGGCAAGGAGGGGGCTCCCTCAGCTCGACGTGAGCGGCCTCAAGCCGGGACAGAAGGTCACGCTGCGGATCGCGCCCAATCCCAACGGCCCGCCATCGCTGGGCAACGCCAGGGGCATCATCGTCAACGCCGAGTACGCCCGAATGTACGACGGCGTGTTCATCATGCGGTTCGACGACACGGACCCGTCGATCAAAAAGCCGATGATCGAGGCATACCAGTGGTACGTCGACCAGGCGAAATGGCTCGGATGCCCGCCGGACAAGGTGTTCATCGCGTCGGACCGGCTGCCTCTGTACTACGAGCAGGCGGAGAAGCTGATCGAGTTGGGCAAAGCGTACGTGTGTACGTGTGATAACGAGGTATTCCACGACCTGAAGGAAGCGGGCAAGCCCTGTCCCCATAGAGAGACACCGCCCGGCGAGAACATGGAGCGGTGGAAGAAGATGCTCGCAGGCGGCTACGCCGGCAAGGAAGCAGTGCTCCGCATCAAGACCGACATCAAGCACCGCGACCCTGCGCTCAGGGACTGGGTCGCCTTCCGCATCGTCGAGGAAGAGCACCCGCGCACGGGCAATAAGTACCGTGTCTGGCCCATGCTCGACTTCGAGTCCGCGATGGAAGACCACTTCCTGGAGGTCACTCACATCATCAGGGGCAAGGACCTGATGAAGACAGCAGATAAGCAGCGCTACGTTTACCAGTACCTCGGCTGGGAATACCCGCACGTCGCTCATTGGGGCCGGGTGCGCCTGCTGGGATTCGGCAAGTTCTCGACGAGCATGATGAAGAAAGGCATCGAAGGTGGCGAGTTCACCGGCTGGGACGACGCCCGGCTGCCGACGGTTGCCGCGCTCAAGCGCAGGGGCTTCGAGCCTGAGGCTATCCGCAACGTCATGATCAACATGGGCGTCACCGAGACGGACATCGAGTTCAGCATGGACACACTCTACGCCGAAAACCGGAAGATCGTCGATCCGAAGGCGAACAGGTACTTCTTCGTGCACGACCCGGTAGCGCTGCGTATAAGCAATGCGCCGGCAACCATGGCCAGGGCGCCGCTCCACCCTCAGGACCAGAAACGAGGCCAGCGCGAGATCCCGGTGCCTGCGAACCCGGAGATACTCCTGGCCAGGACAGACGCAGAGACGCTAAAGCCTGGCGACATGGCACGGCTCAAGGATCTGTACAACGTCAGGATCACCTGCGCCGAGCCGTTATGTGGCGAATATGCAGGCAACGACATCGCAGTTCTCAAGCAGGGGGCAAAGATCATGCACTGGGCACCGACAGACGGCGTCCCGACCAGAGTGGTCGGCCCCGAAGGGGAATACCATGGTATCGCGGAGCCGGGCATCAAGGATGAGCTGAACAACGTGGTCCAGTTCGAGAGGTTTGCGTTCGTGAGAATCGACACTATCAACGGCGTCGTGCTCGCGTACTACACGCATCCTTGAAATTTTTTGTAGACCTGTACAGGCATTTTACATTCATGCCAGTCGACAATGCACCGGACACGGACAGCATAAAGCTTAATCGCACAAGAAGATATATGTTAGATGTTATTTGCCCGTCGACAGGTGCCCGATGTCAGCCAGCGAAAAGATCAACGTGAAATGCCCCGAATGTGGGGAGGAACAGCCGGCAACAGTCTGGCGATCGCTGGACGCAGCGAACGAACCGGGAATCCGCGATGCGCTGTTCGCCTGGGAGATCAACGTCTTCGTCTGCCAGAAATGCAATTTCCGGGCACATCTGCCGGTCGGCTTGCGGTATATCGACTCCGATAAGCATTTTTCCGTGCAGTATTACCCGGTAGACTTCCTCGGTAATGACGATTTCTATGATAAGTTCAGGCGAAACGGGGAGCCTGCAGATAGCGCTCCCGACACCGAGGAAAAGGCCCACGTTGTCTTCGATATGGCGGAAATGATAAGATACATTGCGTTCAGAGAGATCGTGTTCGAGAAAGGGGCTCCCTGATAGAGATCGAAAGATCAGACGATCTTGCGAGAGTTGCTGCTCCTTCCGGACCGTGACCGCTTCATCTCTGCCAGTCTCGCCTTGATGGTCCGTGCCCTCCGGTCGCCGCTGCCGGCATACTTCAGGAACTTTTCGTAGGCTTCGACAACTATAGCTAAGTCGCTTCCCCGCTCGGCGAGTTGACCGAGGTAATAGTAAGCTTCCGGATGAGAGGGGTTGAGCATGATCGCCCTATCCAACTCTGCCTTCGCTTCGTCGTCCTGGCGCCTCTGCAACAGCGCCACGCCCATATTGATGTGAGCCATACAATTATCCGGGTCCAGCCTGACTGCCTCTCGGAATTCGAGCGATGCGGCATACAGGTCGCCACTCATCATCAGGATGATACCGAAGTGACCATGAATGGCCGGATCGTCGGGGCTCAGTAGCACCGCATGGCGGAACTCCTGGATCGCACGCTCGTACATACCCTTGTCCATGAAGGCATTGGCCAGACTGTACCGCACCCGCGAGTTGTCACGCTCGATCTCCAGTGCCCGCCGGTACTCGCGGATCGCGTCATCCGGCCGGCGGCTCTGCACGAATGCGTTCCCCAGCTCGACAATCGCGGCCACGTTCAGGGGATCGGAGTCCAGCACTCGAGACAGTTCCCTGATCGCCTCGTCATGCTTCCCGTCGCTGATCAGCGCCCCGGCAAGCTGAATTCGTGCTTCCGTATCGTCCGGGCGCTTCTTCGCCACCTTGCGGAGTTCGGCAACGCCTTCAGCTACCATGCCGATCCTTACCAGTGCCTGTCCCATCTCATATCTGGCATCGACGTTCGACGGATCGATCGCCAGCGCCCTGCGTAATTCGACTATGGCCTCGGAATACATGCCACTCCGAGCCAGAGCTGCGCCAATATTCACGTAAACGGAAGAGTCGTTCATACCCAGGAGCACGCACTCCCGGAACTTCGCAATTGCTTCCACGGACATCCTCTGGCCCAGGCATGCCCTACCCATCTCGAAATGTGCTTCGGCAGAGTCAGGACTAACTGCGATCGCATGCCACAGATAATTTCTGGCATCGGAGTACTGTCCCTGGCCGATAAGGACCTTGCCCAGCAGGATGAACGCCTCAAGGTAGCCGGGCTTCAGACGCAGTGCCTCTCGCGCTTCGAGCGCCGAGTGATAGAGCAGCAGCTGGTCACGACCCCCACCCTTGCGAAAAAGCGCCAGCCCCAGCTCATAGTGCGCCTGCGGGCTGTCCGGAGTGGCGTGCACTACCTCTGTCAGCCGGGCCATTGTGGCATCCTGCTCCCGAGTAGTTCCGATCATACAGACGAGGAAAACAACTCCAATGATTTGATTAAACGCTTATCTAAAGTATAACTATATTAAAATTTTTATTTCAGTTCCGGAATTTCAAAAACGGATTTTTCATTTTTCTTAACTTCAAGTCTTGATGCGATTGTTGAACAATCTAACACAGATAATAATTTTAGCGGGCTCACGAGTTAGATTAATGCACGACAAGCAACAAGATCAAAGAAAACATCCAGATGAACGTGTACGCGCTGGCTGTGCTGAAAATGTACGGAAAGCTGCCGACAAAGGTGTCGCTGTATTACATCAAGAACAACGGGATGGTCGATTACGTGCCGGAGAACGAGAACATCGACGTGCAGCGAGAGAGGATTGAAGAGATGATTGGAGCGGTGCCGGAGGAGAAGTTCGAAGCAGTGCCGTCGTATGGATGCAGGTTCTGTGGTTATGCGGGGATACGCGAGGCGAAGGAACACAAAATATGAACACTAGTTATAGTTCATAATGATCAATTCGTTGATAGGCCCTCGCTTGCTGGCATCGCGGTTTATCATACGATTGGCCAGCGTTCGCTCGATCCTGAAACCATGATATAATTTTTCCAGGAAATTGTCACGAGGATTCCCGTTACGGGGGTCCGAGTTGCTGAGCATGAGGAATGCACCCCGCTTGCTCATGTCCCGGAAAAATTTTGCCAGCCGTTTCTGGTCAACATCATCGAAGCCATCTTTTGCATAGCCGGTAAAGTTAGAGGTGAGATTGAGCGGCCGATAGGGCGGATCAAGATAAATGAACGATCCCTTCGCCACGAATTGTTTTGACATGCTAAAATCGCCGCAAACGATCCGGGTATCTTTCAAAGCCCTGTGAACCTCAAGAATATTATCCCCGTCACATATGGTCGGATTACGGTATTTTCCAAAAGGAACGTTGAACTCGCCATTGCTGTTCTGCCGGAAGAGACCGTTAAAGCACGTCTTGTTTAAAAATATCATTTCGGCAGCACGACTTACCCATTCCTTCTGATACTTATCGAAGTTGAAATCAGGGAGCCGATGATTGTAGCCATCACGGATCTCGTAGAATAGCTTTTCCCGATCGACATCCGATAGTCCCAGATAGTCAGACTCTAGCTTTTTCAGCCGTTTCAACAAGCCCGCGGGACTTCGCTGTATGGCCGTATAGCCGACGACCAGTTCAGGGTTGACATCTATTAAAAATGATTTCTTTACCTCGAACCTGCTCTTGAGATGAAAGAACATCGCGCCGCCGCCGATAAAAGGCTCGACGTAGTTCTCTATGGTGCCGGTCTCAGTAATTTCAACAGGAAGACGCCTGGCCAGCTCGTCAAGCAACTGTGTCTTGCCGCCCGCCCATTTCAGGAAAGGCCGGGCGTTGATGAGCGGCCGGTTTGAGAGCGTCGTCTGCATGCGCTATCTGCATTATGCTTGTATGTACATTAAGCTTCTGTCCCTTATTTCGAACCTTAAACGTCACATATCATGAAGAGCTTGCCTTACTTCATCAATAGACAGCCCCTCATTCTTTGCATAGAACCCAATAATATTATCAAGCGTATCAGGTTTGATCATATCTTTGCCATGAACTGCGACTGTGATAAGGTATCCCCGTCCGTCACGGCGTTTGAAATGAAAGTGGCTGCCTTTGCATCTTATCAGGACATAGCCGTTTCGTTCGAGAAACCTTATCATCTTTTTACCATTGATGACAGGGCGTTTGACTGGTGACAAAGAGTATTCAACCGGCCGGCAAAAAGAATCAATCGTATTTTATCCGGATGTCTACATCTTCGTATGAAGGTACGTCGAAATGACATTCCACGGCTTCATGTATATTATTAACTAATTCTTCTTGGGTCATGCCATCGGTAAAGATGCCCTGATCCATATCGGCGGCATAGAGTCCGCCGTCTCTGCCTTTCTTGACCACGAAGCGAGCGTGATATTTTTTCATCACGTGGCCATCGCTCTGTAAAGATTTAAAATCAGTTTCCCGATAAACCGGATGATCATGCACGTCCGCCGCAGATTTATTTCTCGTCATGCCAGAGCCCGTGGATTCGATGATCGAATAAATACCTGTTACATTGTTTTGATTATCCGGGTACAAATATTCTTTGTTGCTGTCGCTCATCCCATTACTCATGATAGATCACCGTTCGAAAAGATTATGCTTTCTGCAAACTTATATACAATAATATGAAATTATGTAAGATAAATGTTTGCACGAGAAAACATCAACAGAGCCCGTCAGAAAATGCAATATATACGAGAGCGCAGTTTCAGTTCACCAAGTACCACCAAGATGCGCCAGGATCGCCGACTAATCGATTATAAAAAGCTCGAATGGTTAGACGTTTGCTTGTTAGTTTTTATCGCATATAATCTCCCCACATCCGCATTTCTCTCTGTCAATCTTCAAATTCATGCGAGTGATATCCGTCTACTATAGGGGGATGGATAGTGAAAAGCATCTATAAACTAGCCATGATACTGGCTGCTACCGCTATGCTTTTAGCCGCAGCTACGCCCGCAGGGGCACAGTTGACTTCAATGGCCTACGGTTTCCCGAGTGTCTTCCAGACTGGGTCAACCACGGCGTTCAGCAAGGACCTGGTGACGGCGCAGAACCTGGAGAGCGTGAATATCGATTTCGGACTCGCCGGGCTGGGTGGCCTTGGCGGATTTGGCGGGTTCCCATCGATCTCGCAGACAGTGGAGCAGTCATATTACGAAGAGCACACGGACTTCTACCAGACCACGCAGACGTCGGCATTCAATTACCCGTACGCCAGCGTGGGCAGCGTAGGGCTCCCAGGGCTTGCGGGATTCGGATTGCCCGGACTATGTTAAGATTAAGAAACAGCTTCCTGCCATAGTACAAAGAAGTGGACTGGGTGGTTCCCCAGATGTAAGGATTCACCCTGAACTTTTTTGTTCAAGGACAGGAGGATATTTGTAGAACCGATGGAGAACCATGAGCTCAGAGATGGTCCACGCAAAACAAATAGTCAATGAAGTAAATAAAGAATAAGAGTTTTTAATCACTATCCTTTGACATTTTTGCTGCCGATACGTCCTACTACCGTTAATATCATTAGTGGAGACTTTTGCATAATTTATTTGATGATCGTGGTGCGAGGGCGTTCTCCTCAGGTGATCTGGTAGAACACTTTGATCTGTCGTGCGATCAACGTGAGACCAGTTTTTATGTGGATTCTAAATATCTTGGTGGTGTTTACTCGTTTTAGATGGATACACATATATGCCCCGGTAACTGGAGGGCCGAACGAGCTCGATCAAGCCGATGCCGAAACCGCCGCGCGAGCCTGTCTGTGCGGGGTTCTACTGCAACTTCGGCGACGGCCCGGTCTACACCGGCCCGGGCAAGCCGATCAGTGATCCGATTAAAAAGATCAGCGGCGCGATCCGCCCGATACGCGACCCGGTTAGGCCGGGCAACCCGCCGTTCAAGCCGATCACAGGCCCGATTAAAAAGCCGATCTTCGACCCGTTCAAGCCAGGCCCGATCAGGCAGCCGCCTCATGACCCGTTCCCGTACCC
>JAEZKS010000068.1 GCA_023436075.1 Methanobacteriota archaeon | reverse complement strand
GCGCCAAGGAGCAAAGCTCGCCAAGAACGATAAAAATAAACGGCCCCTATATGCCTTTTATAAAAAAGTCTTGGCGGTCTTGGCCTCTTGGCGTGCCTGGCGCGCTATAAAAGTCCTTGGCGAGCTTCCGTCCCTTGGAAAGCGGGGCAATCATCCATTCCACAAGCTTTTAACTCTTCGGCGCAATAATGATGGTCATGTACCGGGAAGATTGCCCATGCCCGAAAACGGAATGCAAGCGGCACAAGCAATGCGATCCATGTCGGGCCTACCATGCGGAGAAAAAGCAACGGCCCTACTGCGAGCGACCCGAGTCGACGTTCTTCGGGCTGTTCCGGAAGAAAACATAAAGCTATTTGTATCCCTCGGAGGTAATATCGACCTATGCCAATCCTCCCCCGCAGCTTCTACGACCGCCCCACTCTCGAAGTGGCCCACGATCTCCTTGGCAAGACCCTGGTCCGCATGACGACGGCCGGGGGCATGGCGCTGCGCATCGTGGAGACCGAGGCTTACGTGGGTGAGGACGACAAAGCCTGCCATGCGAGCAAAGGTATGACCGAACGAAACCGTGTCATGTTCGGCGAGCCCGGGCATGCTTACGTCTATTTTATCTACGGCATGTACCACTGCCTGAACCTGGTCACCGAGCGTGACGGGTTCCCGGCCGCCGTGCTCATCCGCGCCGGTCAGCCGGTCTACGGGCTTCCAGAGATGGCGTCGCGGAGGAAGACCTCGAAGCCCGTGGAAATCGCTTCCGGTCCTGGAAAGTTGTGCATGGCGCTGGATATTGATCGCAACCTGAACGGCGTCGACCTATGCCAGAAGGGGTCGCTGTACGTGGAAGATGGATACACGCCTTCTGATATTGTATCTTGTCCGCGTGTGGGAGTGGACTACGCCGGAGAGCACAAGGATTTGCCATGGCGTTTTTACATCAAAGGCAATGCCTGCGTGTCAAAGGTAGCCCCGAATAAAAGTTAGAAAGCATACCCCTCAGAAATTCGCGCGCGAGCGGCCGCGCACCGGGCGCATTATTTCTTATAAAGTTCCGGGTTGATCCGCGGTATCAATGCCATGAGCACGCTCTGTTCCGTGAGCTGCGTCCGGTCCAGCATGCCATGGGACAAATAGCCGATTGCGCCCAGGTTCTTGCCCAGGTTCTCAATGCCGGAAATCTCGCTCATCACATCGCCCACCTCTCGTCCCGAGAGCGCTTCGGAGATGACGTGCGGCGGGTACTCGAAGCCGCTGCCGCAGCCAATGGTGATGCCCTCGATTGGATCATAGATCGCGCAGAACTGGACGTCGAGCACAAAGCCCTCCACGTCGGACAGGCCCGCCTCGATGCCGACGCCGTAGTCGTAGGTGCCCGATTTGTATGCGTTCTTGGCACGGGAGATGGCGCCCTTCACAGTCTCGCTGCCGAACGGCTGGGGTGGCACCCCTGAGGAGACTTTTCGGGCCTCGACGGTCACGTCGCCGAAGATGCGGCTGAAGACGTTCTCCACGGCCTTCACTTTGACCGGATTATGTGTGCCTACCGCTACTTTCATTCTTCCTTCCTCAAGAGATTGCCATGGGAATCGATCTCGCCGTGTACTATGCGAGTCGAGCTGATCGGCCTGGCGTCTTCCGCGAGCACATAGTTCACCCGTACGATGGCAATGGGCTTCAGTCCGCTTTCCTTCCTCAATTCGTTGATTTTCACAGCGACCGGGTACGTCTCCGGCGAGACGACGATGAAGTCGTAGTCCTCGGTCAGCGCCGTGCCGTAGGGGTCTTCCAGCTTCATGATGTGGGGCTCGACGCCTATGCTCTTCTTGATCCACTCACGTAGGCGCTTCTCTCGCTCCTCGTAAGGCTCCACGTCACGGGTCCGTGCGCTACGGGACATCCTGTCCGAAGTCAGCCCGACATCGACATCGCCGTCGAGATCGTACGCCGTGCGGAGCAGCAGCTTGTGCCCGTCGTGTAGTGGCTGGAACGTGCCTGCGACCGCGACCCTCACCAGTTCACCTCCGTCCCGGCAGCGTGAGATACCCGTGGGCAAGCTTGACGTACTCCTCGCAATTGGTCTCCGGGTATTTCAGCTGCTCCGGAGAGAGCTGTTTCACGACTTTGCCGGGGACGCCCACGACAAGGCTGCCATCAGGTATGACGTCGCCTTCCTTCACCACTGCGCCGGCGCCAATGATGCAGCGATCGCCTACTACCGACTTGCCCAGGATGACCGCTCCCATGCCGATGAGGCAATATTTCCCGATGCTGCTGCCGTGTATGATAGCGCCGTGGCCGATCGTGGTGCCTTCGCCGATGAACAAGTCCTCATCCATGGTCGTATGGACTACCGCATTATCCTGTATATTGACTTTCTGCGAAACCGTAATGTGCTTCACGTCGCCCCTGAGCACCGCACCGTACCAGACGCTGGCCTCATCCTCGATCTCGACATCTCCGAGGACGACGGCGGTCTCCGCGACGAAGGCGGACGGCGATACACGGGGCTTGGCGAAGTAGTCGAGGATCATGCTCTCTGTTCCTATGTCGCGCTGATATCGTAAAAAGTTATGCGTTCCCACACCCGTTCTGCTATAGATTGAGGCCTTACCGGCCTGTCTGTCGTTTCAACACTAAAACACGAAAACGTTTTTATTTCCACTAAAGTCACGAAATTCTCTAAAGTCACGGTTAAACCACTAAAATCACGAAGACACGAAACTAAAGCACTAAAGTCACGAACGTCACCAAACTCAAAACACGAATAAGGTCACGAAGGTCACGAAAGCACCAACGCCGGCTCTATAGGGCGGTTGTTACATAAGCTATAGATTTGTACCGGTTCCAGATAGCCTGACGAAGGAGCGCCATCGTTGGTGGCTTAGTGTTTTAGTGACTTTATTAGTGTTTTAAACTTAGAGGCATTCGTGTCCTTCGTGCCCTTGAATTCGTGGCTTTCGTGCTCTTAGAGATTTAACCGTGCCCTTCGTGATTTCGTGACTTTAGTGGAAATAAAAAACATTTAGTGTTTTCGTGTTGAAACCACGCGTAAGTAATAATAAGGTCAGGCTTCGAGCCTGAGCCTTTTCACTACGAAGTCCGTGTCCAGCGCCAGCACGAACGGCCCGAGCTTCGGCCCGCGAGGCTTTCCGAGCAGCAGCATGTACGCCGTCTTGAACAGCTTGCCCGGCTTGATGTCCCGGCGCTTGGCCATCTCGAAAATCTCGAACTGCGTTTCCTCTTCGGTGTGCTTCGCGAGGACGTAATCGGCCAGCTCTCTCAGCGCCTCCTTCTCCGGCTCCGTGATGTCGGCGGGCACCTCGAGGGTCTCCTTGACTGAGATGTTGTACTCCTCGGGGCCATAATGGTGTGCCCAGTAGCGGGCTTTCTGCACCCGGATCAGCGCATCTTGCTCCTGCTCCTTCGTAGCATCGGCGGGCAGGTGGCCGGTCTTCTTTAGTGTGCGGATGATGTGCTCTTCGTTGTTGGAGACGCTCACCATGGCGGCGAACGTATACGGAATCCGCACCTTCCGGCGGTCGCCGATGTGCAGCATCGGGTAGACACGGTCCGCCGTCTCCTTCTCCTCTGTGTCGGCCGGTTCGACATCGCCGTAGTAGACCCGCTCGAATCGATCGAAGCTGTCTACGAGGAAGTTGATGTTCTTGACTTCGAGGTTCTTCTGCTTCATCGGGTTGAGCGAGTAGAAGTACAGAAACGCCTCGGGCTCCATGATATCGTTCATGTCCTGGGTGATGTACACGTTGCCGTGGCGGGTGGACATCTTGGCGCCGTTGACCAGGAAGAACTCGTAGACGGTGAAGACCGGCGGCTGCCGCTTGAGAATGACCTTTGAGATCTCCTGCCCGGACGGCCAGGAGCCCTCGTAGTGGTCCTTGCCGAACGGCTCCATCTTCACGTCGAAGATCTGCCACTGCGCCGGCCACTCGAACCGCCAGGGAAGCTTGCCGTTGTCTAGCGATGTAGTGCCCTTGTGGCCGCAGCCTGGCACTTCGAACTCGCCCGCAAGGGATTTCGACTCGCACACGTAGTCGACCGTCCAGTTCTCCAGGTCGACTGCCGTGGCTTTCGCGGTGATGCGGCCGCATTTCTCGCAGATGGGACTGAACGGGATGTAGTCCTCGGGCGTGTTCAACTGGAACTTAGAGATCACGTCTTTCGCCAGAGGAATATCCGACAGGATAGTCCGCATAGGCTGTCTGAACTTCCCTTCGCGGTAGAGCACGTCGTTACTGTAGTCTTCCACCTCAACGCCCAGTATCTTCACGCCGTCCAGCCAGACGTTGTTGAAGTGCTCGGCCCAGGACTTGTGGCAGCCGAATGGGTCGGGGACGTGCACGTACGGGATGCCCACGTACTTGTTGAGGTCCTTGAGTTCCTTCTCCGTGAGGATCTTCCACCGGCCCTCGCCGTCGGGCATTCGCTCTGGTATTTTGCGCAGCGGGTCACGGTCGTCGCTGGTGTGGACGTGCCGGGTCTTCACGCCCATCTCGATCAGGGATTCCTTGATGAAGTATCCCCGGAGAATGTCGTTGATGTTGCCAATGTGCTTGCCGCCAGATGGCGAGGCTGCGCACTTGACCACGATCTCCTGGTCTTTGCCGTAGCGCTCGATCACCTCATCCGCCAGCGTGTCCGCCCAGAATACCCTGTAAGCCATAATAATCTGTCCCTGTCTGCCAGAATCTACTATGTCATAATATAAGTAATTCACCATGTGACTGACGGGCGTGTGGCAAGTCCGCCGCGGCCTCGCGTGTGCCCGCTGTGAAGGTATCTCTTGTTAAAACGAGCAGGCACGGGTTTTCAGTCGATCAGGATGTCAGGCGACGGGTACCTGCCGGTCAGGTACTGCAACGCCCGGTTGTACCTGTCAAGCCGCTTCAGGTCGTAGGCCTCCACTTTCGGCAGCCGGCCGAGGTTGGAGTTATCGGTGAGATCGGCGATCTTCACCTTCGTCGCCAGCGAATTCGCCTTCACGCGCTGTATATATCCAGAATAGGTCTCATCGCTGCCTTTTCGCTTGGAGATGGCGTCTACGGCGGCGGCGATGTGTTCTGAGTAGCCCGCTCTTCGCAGGTCATCCAGCGTCGCTGTCGTGTCCTCGACCACGTCGTGCAATATTGCGACCATCCGCTCGTCATATCCCCAGAGTTGGGCCATGACGCGGATCGGATGCATGATGTAGGGCTCGTCGTTCCGGTCTTTCTGGCCCCGATGGGCGTTCGTGGCAAGGATGATCGCGTCTTCGAGCGTAGGAACAGGCATAATATCTCGAAAATTATATGTCATCAACTTATCATATAACAAACGGTTAATATATAAGTGAAAATCGTTGCCGATATAATCTCTTGAGGTGCCTGCTCTTGAAAGCAAGTGAAACGACCATCTTAAAATTCTTGGAAGGTAAAAACCAGTTTATCATTCCGATTTTTCAGCGCACGTACAGTTGGAAAATAAAACAATCTGGTCAACTCTGGGAAGATATTGTCAGGGTAGCTAACGAGGAGCAGGGATTCGGCCATTTTATAGGTTCTATTGTATTCATACAAGATCGGCTTTATCAATCAACGCGACCTCAGCCGCTGTTAGTTATCGATGGCCAGCAGAGGCTAACAACAATCATGCTGCTTCTCACTGCAATAGGAAAACACATTCAGGAGGTCGGCGGAGCTTCTGAGATTACGCGAGAGAAGATCAACGATTATTACATTTTCAATGGACACGAGAAAGGCGACGACAGGTATAAGCTGATATTAACACAGACAGACCAGGAGACCTTAAAATGTCTGCTTGACGGAAAAGAGCTACCTGATAATGCATCTACACGGATTATCGAGAACTACGAGTTTTTCAGAGAACAGCTTTTAAAATCTGGTTTGAGCATGGATGCAGTCTTTCGTGGCATTGAGCGATTATTTGTTGTGGAAATTTCGCTTGACAGAATTTCTGATGATCCACAATTAATTTTCGAGAGCCTCAATTCTACAGGCATGGACCTTTCTCAATCCGATTTAATCCGTAACTATGTGCTCATGGGCCTTAAGCAGGATGAGCAAGAGTCGTTGTATAAAGATTACTGGCATCCGATGGAAGAGCGTCTATCGTCTGATAAATACGAAAAATTGCTCGACATGTTCATGCGGGACTACATAACGATGAAGACAGGCCACATACCCAATATCAACGAGATATATTTTGCTTTTAAGATGTATGTGTCGAGGCTCAATATAAGCATCAGACAAATCCTTGAAGACATCGCTAAATTCTCTAAATATTACTATAACATGGCGATAGAAGGAGAAGAAGATAATGTATTGCGGGATATCTTTGAAAATATCAATAGCTTGGAAGTCTACGTTAGCTATCCGTTCCTTCTGATGGCGTACGATGACTATAAAAATAATAAAATTTCCATGGAACAATTTATTGAGATTCTGGAATTGGTTGAAAGTTATGTATTCAGAAGATCGATCTGTGGCATACCAACCAATTCAATGAACAAGACATTTGCTACTCTGTATCGAGAAATTGATCAGGATGATTATATAGAGAGCTTGAAATATGCTCTATTAAGCAAATCGAGCTATAAACGATTCCCTCACGATGAAGAGTTCATAAAAGAGTTCGTAGTTAAGGATGTTTATCACACGAGAATATGTGGGTATATCCTTTCTAAGTTCGAAAACATAAAACATAAGGAAAAGATAACTCTAACAGATTATACTATAGAACATATCCTCCCACAGAACGAGAATCTACCTGTTGAATGGCAGAAAGACCTCGGACCGAACTGGAAGGAGATTCAAAAGAAGTATCTGCATACCATCGGAAACCTAACGCTTACAGGCTACAATCCTGAAATGAGCGACCGGCCATTTATTGAGAAAAGGGATTGTGAGGCAGGATTTAAGCAAAGCCACTTGCGCCTTAATCATACGCTTGCTGATTTGGACCATTGGGATGAGACAAAAATCATTAGTAGAGCTGCTGAATTAGCGGGTAAAGCTATAAAAATATGGCAATTACCGGCAACAAGTTACATCCTGGTCATTCCAGAAAGTGAACAAAAAGGCACAATCGCTATTAATGAGATTAACAACTTTTTCCCATCTAATGATGATTTCTCTGCGGCAAAGCAATTGGTCAAAGACCTATTTGATACCATAGAATACGAGAAGATCAAAAGTATTGTATCCGTCTTTTTTAATGGTCGTGATCAGATTTCGATCATCATTGGCCCATGGCTTGTCTTATACTTTAAACGAAATTACGGGTCCATCATTACCGGATTTTGTATCGATCGCAGTGTTTATCCTGAAGATACGATAGAGTTCATCGGCACATTTCATCTTGCTCCAAGATACTCTGGAGGAAAAACGTTCGACATTCCTTCAATACAGTGGGATCATACAATAGTGACACCAGATGATTTCATGCAGGCTTGGCGCGCAGGGTTACGATATGCATCTGAGAAGTTTAAGGACTGGCATAGTTCGCCGTATAAAGCTAAACATCAAGAAGAGCTCGTACAATTATTATTGAATGTGCAGAGCTAGAAATTCGATTCAGTGGTGTGCTTCAGAAGTAATTCTGCCACAGCATGCGGCAGTTTCTTTCACAGGGATACTTCTTGTATTCCTGTTCTCCGGCATTCGATCAGGTTATACAGCGACATCGCGATGAAGAAAGGTATGAAGCAGAGGAAAATGGCTTGTATGCCCAGGAAGCCGCCGACGATGCCGCCGAGCACCGGACCGGATACGAACCCGATCTTCTGCCCGAAGGAGAATACGCCCGCTATCTTTCCCTTATCCCCTTCGATGCTGCCGACCTGGGCGAACGTGATGAGCGACATGACCCCCGAGGCTATCCCGATGATCGCCGAAGCTAGCACTAGGACAGGGACGTCCTTGCCGGTACCCAGCATCAGCAGGCCGACGGACGAGATGACGAAGCTCATACAATACAGGACGTTACTATTGATCTCCAGCAGCCGCCCGCAAAAGAACACTATGAACATGTTCGCAAGGCCCCGGACCGAGATAAGTATTGCCGCTACGGCCACTGCGAGGCCGAGGTCCTGGATCACCATGACTGTGATGAACGTCGTGAAGGTGACGAAGAGTGCCGAGTTAACGCACTCGGTGAGGGCCGAGACAAGCATGATCTTGTTCTTCAGCAGGCTTCCATAGTGCTTAAAAGACAGGCTCTTCTCGACTCTCTTCGAGCTGTCTGACAGTAGGGGCTTATTACGGTCGCTCAGCACAGTAGTAATGAGCAGAGGCGCTATCAGGAACATGGCCGAAAATACGAAATATCCGGTAAAGCTCAATATTACGGCCACGGCGCCGCCGATGAGCGACCCGAGGAATGACGACCCGACGGTCATCGATCCTTTGTACCATCCGCTCTTTCTCACGCCGATGCTGCTCATATACCTGAAAAAAGAGGCGTTAAGCGCAGTCGTCCTCACGGACCTGGCCATGCCGTAGACGACCATCATGACGATAAGCGCCCATGGAGATCCCGCGAACGACAACAAGATCGTGACTATTGCACCGATAACGCAGCTTATGGGATACATCTTTTTAGAGCCGAAATAGTCTATCATCAGCCCTGCCGGCAATACAAGCAATAGGTCTCCCACTCCAGATAACCCCCGGATCAGGCCGATCTCGAACGAGGTCGCATTAAGGGAGAGGGCATAGATAGGAATAATGAAGTTTACCAGGCCCACCCATGTGCCAGTGCATACGTTGATGGCCATGAAATTTAGAATGAGACTGTTTTCTTTGAGAAAGTTCATTTAATGGACCTTGTTATTTTGGGCTCGTCGGTGTAGATATCCGGCCGATGGATTAAAAACTTTTACTCAAGCCTGAATTTTTTAAGAATAAAGCGGCATTAAAAAGGAAGGCGCTGTGGCCATTATCCGTTTTATGCCTCTCCCCTCGGATTTCCGAGCTGGTGCCATCATCTGATATCAGCCAGCGAGTTCTCGAGATCCTTGATTATGTCCTCTGCGTCCTCCAGGCCGACGGAGAACCTGAATATCCCGTCGCCTGCGAACTTGTTCCACGAGTCTATCTGCTTCTTCGTATCAAGCTTGAACGACGTCTTCAGCAGGTCCTCTGATGGGAGATAGAATAGCAGCGAGCGCTGGTGGCCGAGCGAGACCGCGTAATGGATGATCTCCAGCTTTTGCGAGAAGATCCTCGTCGCGGCCTTGCCGTCCTTCGTCTGGAACGTCATCATCCCTGAGAAGTTCCTCATCTGCCTTTTCGCCAGCTCGTGCTGCGGGTGCGATGGAAGCCCCGGATAGAAGATCTTCTTGATCTTCTTGTGGTCCTCGAGGAATTTCGCGACCTCTATCGCGTTCGCCTCGTGCGCCTTCATCCTGATCGGGAGCGTGGCCATGCCGCGCATGATGAGCCAGGCGTTGAACGGGCTCAGCACACCGCCCAACCGTATTGCGGTCCTCTTTCTCAGCGGGGCGATGTCCTCTTTGTTCCCGAGGATGGCACCGCCAAGGCAGTCACCGTGGCCGCAGATGTACTTGGTCAGGGAGTGTACGACAAAGTCGGCGCCGTATTCGACTGGCCTCGTTGCCATCGGGGTCGCGAACGTCGAATCGATGGACAGCTTCGCGCCGCCGTCGTGAGCGATGTCCGCAACGGCCTTAATGTCGGTCAGCCTCATCAGCGGGTTGCAGGGCGTCTCAATGTGAACGAGCCTGGTGTTCTTCCTCATGGCCTTCCGGACCGCAGCGAGGTCGGAAGTATCGACCTTCGTTATCTCGATGCCCAGCTGCGGTATCATCTCGTTCGTCATCTCTGACATTGCCGCATACGCTACATCGCTGACGACTGCATGATCCCCGGCCTTTAGCACGTGGAAAAGCAGGGCCGATAGCGCGCCCATGCCGCTACCAAATGCGATGGCTGTCTCTGCGTGCTCGACGGCCGAGAGCTTCTCTTCCAGCTGGTGAACCGTCGGGTTGCCCCACCTGGAGTATGTCCACGACTTGCCTTCCTCCATTCCTTCGACCGAGAATGCCGCTTCCGCATCGGTGACGAACGTCGTCGACATGCAGATGTTCGGTGCCGACGCCTTGCTGACAGGGTCAGGGCCCTCGCCAGCGTGTATCGCTGCCGTGTTCGCGCCGATCGGGAATGAAATTTGACGAGACATTTTATTTTCCTCTAAGCTCGAATTGTATAATCTCATAGAAAAACCTTAACAAACCGTCAAATAAGCCGACGGTGGATGTTAGCAAGAGCGGCCTGCGCCGTAGATAAGCGTGGGATCATTTCTTCTCTGCATTCCAGCGGTCCACGATGTTCTTGACCTCGTGAATGTTCACGTCTGGCACTACCGCATCGGGAACCGCGCCTCTGACGCTCTGTCCGCTCCGGCCCACATAGATCGTCTTCATCCCGATCTTGCCGGCACCCAGGATGTCGGCGAACAGATCGTTGCCCACGAATGCAGCCTGCCATGGCTCTATATTGAGATTCTCCAGTGCCTGCTCGAAGATTTTCGAGTTCGGCTTCTTCACGCCCGCCTGGCTGGAGAGAACGATCGTCTCGAAGTATGATCGCAGGCCGTACAGGTCGAGCTCCGGGAGCGTGAAGGCTTCCTGTGCGTTGGAGACAATGCCGAGTCGGTAGCCTTTCTTGATCTGGTCCAGCCCTGGCTTTACAGTGGGATAGATGAACATGCGTTTACGGGTGGCTGCCCGGAACAGGTGGGAGCAGTCCTCCGGCAGATGGTCGACTTCAGGGCTCGCAAGGTTACAGCACCGTGCCAGTATCGTCCGAAATACGTCGGTGACGTCGGAGTCGAGGAACCGCTCTGTGCCATGGGCGCGGGCGGAGTACTCGTCGGCGATCTCTCTGAAGGCGTCCGATTCCGCCCTACGCTGATCTGGCGGTCCAAGTCTCCGGGCGAACTCCTCATGGTAAAACCATTTGATCTGGTCAGGCGAAATGTACACGTGCTTGTATTCCAGCCATTTTGACAGGATATCGTAGGCATCCATGCTG